>CAIPBN010000845.1 GCA_903863315.1 uncultured Verrucomicrobiota bacterium
CTTGATCACCCAGTCCCGCCACGGCCACATGCTGCGTGAGCTGTCCGTCTGGAAGCCGTGGCTGTCCGCGTAGCGCGCGTAATCGAGCCACAGCATCGCCATGCGCTCGCCGTAGCGGGGCGACGCGAGCAGGCGGTCCACCACCTTCTCGAACGCATTCGCCGACTTGTCCGCGAGGAAGGCGTCCACCTCCGCCGGCGCGGGCGGAATGCCCGTGAGGTCGAGCGACACGCGGCGAATGAGCGTGGTCCGATCTGCCTCGGCGGAAAACTTCAACCCCTCCTGCTTCAGCCGGGCGAGCAGCAACTGGTCAATCGGATTGCCGCCGACCGCTGACCGCCCGCCAGTGGCTGGAACCACCGGGCGCTGTAATGGCGCAAAGGCCCAGTGCGCCGAGTAGTTCGCCCCCTCGGTTATCCAGCGGCGGAGCATCTCCTTCTGCGCCGACGTGAGCTGCTTGCCTGAATCGGCTGGCGGCATGAGGTCGTGCGGGTCCTTTGTGCTGACGCGCTTGAGCACCTCGGACTTGTCCGGCTTGCCCGGCAGAATGGCCGGCACGCCGGACTTGCCGGGCTTGAGCGCCGCCTCCTTCGAGTCCAGCCGCAGCCCACCCTTGATCTTTTGCGTGTCCGGTCCGTGGCAGGCGAAGCAGTTGTCAGACAGGATCGGGCGGATGTCGCGGTTGAAATCGAGCTTGGCCGGGGCGGCTGACAAGGGAAGCGCCGCAGCCAGGGCAGCGAGGTAGAGGATGGTTCTCATGCGGCGGAACACTTGGGAGCAGGATCAAGATTGCGATTAAGAGCAGGAACGGAAACCCATCGGCTCACGCGAAAATCTCCTTCACCGCCCTGCCCTTACCGTCCTCGGTCGCGTAGAAGGGCCGGCCCTCGATGTCGAACACCGTCTTGGGACTGATGCCCATGGCGGTGAAGATCGTGGCGTGCAGGTCCATGACGGGGACGGGATTCTTGATCGCCACGAGCGGGCGCTCGTCGGCCGTCTGGCCATACACAAAACCCTTCTTCACGCCGCCACCGAACATTACCACGCTCGTGCCGCCGGTGAAGTGCCGGTGCAGGCCGTAGTGCTTCATCTCCTGCAACGTCTCGCTCGGCGCGGTGGCTTGGTCGCGGGCGTTCGAGCCGGGGATGCCCTCGATCATCGCGTCGCGGCTGAACTCGCTGGCGATGACGATGAGCGTGCGGTTCAGCAGGCCGCGTGCTTCGAGGTCGCGGACGAGCTGCGCGATGGGTGCGTCCATGATCTTGTGCATGCCGGCGACGGTCTCGTGCCCGTCCTTGTGCGTGTCCCAGTGCAGGAAGGGCACGTATTCCGTCGTGACCTCCACAAACCGCGCGCCGTTCTCCACCAGCCGCCGCGCGAGGAGGCAGCCCTGACCGAAGCGACCCGTGTTGTATTTCGCATAGTTCTCCTTCGGCTCCAGCGCGAGGTCGAACGCCGCGCGCTCCTTCGAGCTGAGCAGCCGGTGCGCGTTGTCCAGCGAGCGCAGCATGGACTCCTGCTGGAAGTCGCTCATGAACTCGCGATGCGGGTTCTTGTCCACCAGCTTGCGGTAGAGGCTGTAGCGGTTGTCGAAGCGGCCCGGCTCCATCCCCTTTGGCGGGCGCACGGACTGCGCAGCGTCGTCGGGATACGGCAGGTTCATCGGACCGAACTCGTTACCGAAGAAGCCAGCGGTGGTGAAGGCCTTCAACTCCTCCTGCTCACCGACGCCCTCAAGCCTCTGGCCGACGTTGATGAAGGCGGGCATCACCGGGTTGC
>CAIPBN010000846.1 GCA_903863315.1 uncultured Verrucomicrobiota bacterium
AGCGAGGCTATGAGGAATCGGATCATCGGACTCGTGTTTTGAGCGGTGAGTTGAGGTTGGGGACGCAGATGAAATCATTCTTTTCCAGGAAGCACCGGCAGCCATTCGCGCCAGCCGAGGATGTGCTCGCGCATCTTGCGCTCGCAGACAGCCGCCGACTGGGTGCGGAAGCACTCCACGAGATCGCGATGGGTGGAGACCGTCTCCTCGCATGTGCCTCGGGTCTGGATCTCTTTGGAGCGATGCAGCCTGCCCAGCCACAGCTCCAGCTCATTGCGCAACGACCGCCACAACTTCAACAGCCGGGCATTGCCGCTCGCCGCCAGGATGAGCTCATGAAAATCCAGGTCCAGATGCGTCACCTTGATCAGCGACGCTGCCCGCCCCGTGGCCTCGATGTTCTTCTCCAGCGCCGACAGATCCCCCCGCAACCCCGGAGCCGCCAGCCGCGCCGCCACCGGCTCCAGCGTGAGCCGCAGCACATACAGCTCTTCAAAGGCATGTGGCGACAGATCTTTCACGTAAGCCCGTCCCGTGTCGCTGAACTCCACCAACCCGTCTCGCTCCAGCGCAAACAAAGCCTCCCGGACCGGCACCCGGCTGACTCCCAGCTCCCGCGCCACCGCCGACTCCGCCAGCAACGTTCCCGGCTCGATCCATCCATCAAGGATGCGTCTTTGCAGGATCGAGGTGGTGCGATCCGGGCGCGGCGTGGAAGCTAACGGTTGTTTCATAAGGTATACCGTCACTCTTCACCAAACGGTATACCGTTGCGAGTTTTTTCTTGAGGGATGAACCGGGAACTGGACTCTAATCGGGCAGCTTCACCTCACATGTCACCGTGGGTGAGCAGGAGCGTGGTAAGGAGAAGAATAGACAGTGCGACCGAGGAAGAGTCTGCGAGGACGAACGACAACGAAGTAATGGCTGATGGCGCTCGTGCGATCGAGGTCATTGCCGCCGATTTGGGTTTGGTTTTCTAGGCAGCGAGCTGCGCGGCCGACGGCGCGAGCAGGAGGGCGTGAGGAATTTGGTGACACTCCCATCTTGTCCTTGAACATTCGCGCCAGATGACCCGCGCTGACGAAGCTCACATGGCGGGCGACCCAGGCCATTTCAAGGCGGCTGGCGAAATGCGTCGCGATGAACGATACCGCGCGTTGCACTGGATCCAGATCTTCGCCACCGAGGCCCTCGGCCATTTTCCTCCGATGCCAGCCCGCCTCCAAATGCTGATGCGTCGCCTGTTCCGCAGTCCCCTCATCCTCCCCGTGCCAGGCATCCCAACAACAACTCGTGCTCGCGATAGAGCGCCATCAGCTTGGGCCAGTAGGATTGCTTGACGTTGAATATCCATTCGTCCAGGTCCGCAGCCACGATCTCCCAGCTTTTCAGCACCGGCTCCTCGAACCGATTGCCGCCTGTCCTATTCGAGCGCCAGTGATTTGATGGGAACCACCGCCAGCTCGTTCGCCGCATGGCTCTTGTGCGTGTAGCCGATGAAGAGTTTGCCGTCGTTCTCCACGGCATATGGATAGCTGAAATCCGCGCGCGGGTCGGACACGCCGGGGCCTTCGGGAAAGATGGAGCGGCGGATGACGAAGACTTTGCTGAAGACGGATTCGCCCGCCTTGCTCACGGCGATGGTCAAAGGCGAGCGCTTGCCGCCGGTGTCCGCCGTGGTGGTGCAGACGAGGTAACGCTGGCCGGTGCTCAAGATGCCTGCGTAGGGCTTGCTCGTGGCCATCGGCAGGTTCGACGGCGCGGTGGGCGTCCAGGTGCGGCCGTGGTCGTCGCTCACGGACACAAGCGCGAGCGCCTTGGTGCCGTAGCGGGAGATGTTGATGATGCGTTTGCCTTCCACGATGACCGTGGACTCGCCCCAGATGTTCCCGACGCCTTTCGCCGCAGGGATGAGCACCATTTTCCACTTCGTGAAGTCATCGCCCTCGCTGATGGCCACCGCAGGCAAATCGCCGACGACATCGAATCCATGCGACACCCGCGCCCCGGCCATGATCCAATTGCCATCGGCCATCTTCTGCGGCTCCTGCATCGGCCAGAAGCCAGCGTCGATGACCACTCCACGCGGTTCCCAGGCACCGGACGTTTCATTCAACGTGTAAGCCCGCGTGTGGGTGCGCTGGAAGCGGTCGTAGAAGGCCCCCATGAAGGCCCACAGCTTGTCCTTGTGCGGAAGAAAGACGCCGTGGCTCACGCCAAGATTTCCTTCGCCGTCGTCCATCACGACCGGCGCGCTCCAGGTCTTCCCGGCATCCTCGCTCACGCGCACATGCGCCTCCTCAGTCGGCGTGTTTTCATCGCCTTTGTTGAAGCCGTAGGACGCGTAGAGCCGTCCTTTGTGCCACGCGAGACCAACGCCGAGCGTCCACTTCGCGCCGTCGGAATCGGGAGCTTGTTTCTTGATGACGTGAAACTCGGCACCCTGCACGGTGGGCAAGTCCGCAAACTTCGGCAAAGCCACGCGCTCATCCCACAGCGGAACCGCCGCCACCACCGGCTTCGGAATTTCATGCGTGGCGCTCACCGGCCGAAAACTCGCCGCAATCTCCTCCGCGCTCCACGCCCGCGACTCGAATCGAGCCTCATCGAGCGCTCCATGAAACGGCTGACGCGGCCCGCCCTTGTCGAAGATGCCGCCGAGCGTGATGGGAGCCTGCGTGGTCGGGACAGGCTTCTTCAGCACCACTTCGCCCGCTGATTTTCCATTCAAGAACAGTGCCGCCTTGCCCGCGCCGACCGTCAGCGTGACCAGATGCCAATGCCCCGCTTGTAGCGCCTCCGTGCTCGTGATGGTCGCCCAACCGCCCTGCTGCACATAGGCCTTCAACTTGCCATCCGGCTCCACCGTGAGCGTCCACTGCCGCTCATTGAGCGAATAACGATTCTTCCCCGCGATGACCTGCTGTCCGGCGCTGAGTGCATACGGATTGAACCACACGGAGAACGTGAAGCCCTCGCCGCCATTCAGCGCCGCCGAGCCCCTCAGCTCGATGACCGACAAGCCATCAAGCACGAATGATTTCCCGTTCGCCCCGCCCGCCACCTTCGCCTCACCGACGACCTTGATGCGCGCATCCACCGCATCGAGCGGCCAGGTTTCCGCCATGCAGGCGAGAGTGGAAGCGAGGAGGAAGGCACAAGGAATGAGCGGAAATCGGGTCATGGCAGTAAGGGCGGGCCGAACACACGGTGATGAAAGGGAGCCCGGGTTCGACTTCACATAGGCGGAGAACACTGGTTCGCTCGGCTTGGTCGTGGGCGACGTGGTTGGCCGGCGCGGCGGGCATGGGTGATTCACGCCAGCGCCTCCTTGATGACATGGCCGTGAACGTCGGTGAGGCGGCGTTCGGTGCCGTTGAAGTAGTGGGTAAGTCGCTCGTGGTCGAGGCCGAGGAGGTGGAGAATGGTGGCGTTGAAGTCGTAGAGCGTTTTTACATCGTCGGTGGCTTTCCAGCCGAGTTCGTCGGTGCTGCCGATGCTGAGGCCGGGCTTCACTCCTGCTCCCATGAGCCAGGAGGTGAAGCCTTCGATGTTGTGGTCGCGGCCGGTGCCGTTGGCCTGCATAAAGGGCATGCGCCCGAACTCGGTGCACCAGACGACAAGGGTTTTTTCGAGTTGGCCGCGCTGCCTGAGGTCGCGCAGCAGGGCGGCGGTGGGCTGAG
>CAIPBN010000847.1 GCA_903863315.1 uncultured Verrucomicrobiota bacterium
GCTCTTGCTCGCCTCACTGTTCGGCATGATGGCGGGGGCGCTCGGCGCGTTCCTGAGCTTTCTCGGCAACAACCTGCCCACCGGCCCCTTCATGGTGCTCGCAGCCACGACGGTCTTCGCCGCCGCGTTCCTGTTCGGTCCGCGTCACGGCGTGGTCGCGCGCTGGTGGCGGCAGCGCAGCCGTGCGGCGCGCGTCCAGCGCGAAAACACGCTCAAGTCCATCTATCACGTCCTCGAAGGCCGAGGCTTCCAGGGCGAAGGCGTTTCCCTCCGCGAACTCGCCGAGCGCCGTCGCGAGACGGAGGAAGAAGTCCACGCGCAGGCCCGCGCACTCGCCCGCCACGAACTCGCCACGCTCCCCGGCGAAGGCGACGCGCTCTTCCTCACGCCCGCCGGCTGGCAGACCGCCTGCGCCATCGTCCGCAACCACCGCCTCTGGGAACTCTACCTGACGCACACCGCGCAAATCGCCGCCGACCACGTCCACGAGGACGCCGAGAAAATCGAGCACGTCCTCGGTGAAGATGTGGTGCGTGAGCTGGAGCGCCGTCTGAACTACGCCACGAAAGACCCGCACGGGAAGGAGATTCCCGTGGTGCCAGTTTCACTTGGGACGAAGTCGGAGCCCACGCCCGGCTACGGGAGAGGATAGAAGAAAGTGGATAGAGAATAGACTGGACCCATCACGCGTATGGCCATCATCAAGAGTTTTAGGGATTTGATTGCGTATCAGAAGGCCCGGGCGGCGGCGAAGGAAGTGTTCAAGCTGACCAAGCGCTTTCCAGCGGAGGAGCGCTACTCGCTGACAGACCAGATTCGGCGTTCGTCGCGAGCGGTGGGGAGTATGATTGCGGAAGCATGGGCGCGGCGGCGCTACGAAGCGGCGTTCGTCAACAAACTGAACGAAGCCCAAGGCGAAGCGACCGAGTCGCAGAGCTGGCTCGATAGCGCGCTCGACTGCGAATACATCACCGCCGCCGAACACGCCCGCTTCGACGCGCTGTTTCAAGAAGCAGGTGCCATTCTCCAAGGCATGATAGACCGCTCCGAAACCTTCTGCCCACCAACCGCGCCGAACCGCGTCCGTCCACCGCGCTAACTTCTATCCTCTTTCTTCTATTCTCTCTCCCAACCTCATCCCCGCCTTCGACTTCCAGCGCGTCTTCATCGCACCATGGACGCAAGACTTCGCCAGCTCCGTCTGGATTGCCGCGATGGGCTTCCTCGTCGCGACCGCGTGCGGACTGGTCGGCAATTTCCTCATCCTCCGCCGCATGGCCTTGGTCGGCGATGCCATCAGCCACAGCATTTTGCCCGGCATCGCGGTGGCGTTTCTCATCAGCGGCAGCCGCGGCTCGCTGCCGATGTTCATCGGCGCGCTCGTGGCCGGCGCAGTGACAACCGTGCTCATCGAAGTCATCCACAAGAAATCGCGCGTGAAGCAGGACGCGGCCATCGGCATCGCGTTCACGAGCCTGTTCGCAATGGGCGTCATCCTCATCAGCCTCTTCGCGTCGAAGGTGGACCTCGACCAGGAATGCGTGCTCTACGGCGAGATCGCCTTCATCCCGCTGGAAGGCATGGTTGAAATCGGTGGCTTCAAACTCGGCCCGCCCTCCGTCGTGCGCATGGCGGTGGTCACGCTCGCGATCGCGCTGCTCATCAGCCTGTTTTACAAGGAACTCCTTGTCAGCTCGTTCGACCCCGCGCTGTCCTTCTCGCTCGGCATCAACTCGACCTTCGTCCACTACGCGCTGATGGCGATGCTCTCGGTGGTGGTGGTGAGCGCGTTCGAGGCGGTCGGGGCCATCCTCGTCATCGCCATGCTCATCCTGCCGGGCGCGACGGCGACGCTGCTCTCGAACCGCTTCCCCGTGATGCTCGGCCTCACCGTGCTGCACGCCGCCCTCAGCTCCGTGCTGGGCCTGCACCTCGGCGTCTGGCTGGACTGCTCGCTCGCCGCCGCGATGGTCGTGGCCGCGACGGGCCTGTTCGTGCTGGCGTGGGTGTTCAGCCCGGAGCAAGGCCTCCTGAGCCGTTGCTTCAAAGGCCGGTCCGAGGAGGCCGCGCCAGTGCCGGGATCTGCCCAATCACAGAGCGGACCTCTTTGACGGCTGGCGTCGGAACCGCTTCGTCCCGCTCCACCTCGGCTGGCTCGACTTGACCATTGGCACGGTCATCGCCCTCGGCCACCAGGTCTGGGCGTTGACGCTCAAGGGCACCCTCTACCTGCTTTGGCCGAATTTGCTGGTTCGGGTCATGAGGAAAAACTTGGCGGAAGGCCAGAGCCACGCGCACAAGTTCGCGCTCGTCGGCGGGTTCATGGTGATCATCGGAGCGCTGCTGGTCTGGCGCGTCTCTGTGAACTAGCCTGCGGGCTGCTTTTCGCCACGATGCTCAGCTTCACCCGGCCTTGAACGCAGGGTCGGGAAGGTTTGTTTGTTGCGACACCGGTCAGGATTGATTACCAACGGCTCGAAACACTCATGAAACGCGTCGAATTCCCAGTCCTAGTTCTGGCCGTCTCCGTCGGGATCTTGGTGACGGGCACCGCCTGCAGAAAGCGCAATCGCGAGGCCGCTCCGCCTGCCCCGGAAACCTCGGCTGCACCCACGCCCGCCACCCCGTCGGCTCCCGCTACTGCAAGCGCGCCTGTGCCGGCGATGTCAGCCAAGGACCAGGCCACCGTGCAGCAGCGTTTCATGTCGCAGGAAGTGACGTGGACCAGCAAAACGCCTGACCAGAAGAAAATGGCGTATTACGGCTGGTGCCAGCAGTTCATGTTTGGCGATGCCGCCGCCAAGACCCGGGTGCTGGCGGAGATTCGCAAGGCTGGACTTCCTCCGGCGGATTTGGCCGCTCTCAAGGCGGAGAATGCAAAGCTAGGATTTCCCCCGCTGCCGCTTTAGCCAACCTGAGAAGGTTAGGAACAAAGGGGCTTCGCCAACTGGCTGCTGCTCTTCGAGGCGATCAGCCCGGACTTAGTAGCGTCCGTCTGCACTGCGCGGATCACACCAGAGGCGCCCGCGGACGTTAGCTCCGGCACTGTTGGTGCTCGCAACCCAGATGGGCCATTCAGACCGGTAGTCCACCCACTCCGCCTGTCCGCCAATGGAGCCCGCCAAGGCACCGCTCACATGGCGTTTGCTGATGCCTTCAAACGGATAGTTGCCGCCGTCCCACCAACCGCCGGTGCCCAATTTTTCGTCTTGTTCCCAATGTATCAGATCGTCGCCCTGGTATTCGACCACCCTTCGCTGGGCCGTAGGACTCGTGCCAAAGGCACCATTCATGCAGTAGCTGCTGATCTGTTGCGGGCGATTGATGTAATCGGCTGGGTTGATGAAATCCATGACACAGATGTAGGAATTGGTGCTACGCAAGTAAGTCCAGTAATTGCCTAGCGTGTAGTCAAAAACACCTCCCGGATAAGCCGCTCCGGTGTAGGTATACATCCAGCCAGGGGAGCCCACCGGATTCCCCCAGTTGGCAAAAGTCACCTTGTCATCGTAATCCTGAACATACAGAGACTGCGTCAGCAGCATCTGCTTGAGGTTGTTGGTGCAGCGCGTGCCGGCACTCTTGATTTTCGCCTTTCCCAAAACCGGCAGGAGCATCCCGGCCAATATGGCGATGATGGCAATGACCACCAGCAGCTCAATCAGCGTGAAGGCCCGGCGTTTGGCGTCGGCCAGTCGGACGGGCGGAGGTGTGTGGCGCATAATTTTACGGCAGTGAACTTGGGAACACAGTAAGCATCCTTAATTGATTCGCAAGATGGCTTTTGGCCATACCTGAACTGCGTCGGCAACCCCCTCCCGTTGAATAGCCTCCGCCGCGCTCCAGTCGGCTTCCCCTGAAAACCAAAGCCCGACGCTTGCCGAGGGCGCCCATTAACGCACATTGTTGCCTCCCATGAATCCAACCTCCCCCGTCCCCTCCGCAACGCGCCGCGAATTTCTGAAGACCACCACCGCCAGCACGGCCGCGGGTTTGGCGGCGGCGGAAATCGCCTTTCCCTCCCTGCTCAGCGCCGCCCCTAACAGCGACAAGCTCCGCATCGGCTTCATCGGCTGCGGCGGGCGCGGCACGGGCGCGGCCTCGCAGGCGCTCAAGGCGGACAGCAATGTCGAGCTGTGGGCCATGGGCGACGCCTTCCCGGAGCCGATTGACCGCAGCCTGAACGCCCTCAAGGCCTCGGTGAAGGATGAGAAGAAGTTCAACGTGAACTCGGACCGGAAGTTTGTGGGCATCGACGCCTTCGAGAAGGTCATCAAGAGCGGGGTGGACCTCGTCATCCTCACGTCGCCACCCGGCTTCCGTCCCGGCCATCTGCGCGCGGCGGTGGAGGCCGGCAAGCATGTCTTCACCGAGAAGCCGATGGCCACGGATGCGCCCGGCGTCCGCTCGGTCATCGAGTCCGTGAAGATCGCGAAGCAGAAGAACCTCGCCGTCGTGGCCGGCTTCTGCTGGCGCTACGATTACGCCAAGCGCGCCGTCTTCGGGAAGATGCTCGACGGCTCCATCGGCGACGTGCGCGCCGTCTATGGCACCTACCTCACCGGCCCCGTGAAGCCCATGCCCAAGGCCGAGACGCGTCCCGCCGGCATGAGCGACCTCGAGTGGATGACCCGCAACTGGTATAACTTCACCTGGCTCTCCGGCGACGGCCTGGTGGAGCAGGCCATCCACACCGTGGACTGGATGATGTGGGCCATGAAGGACCGGCCGCCCGTGAGCTGCACCGCCGTTGGCGGCCGCCAGATCCCGGCCAATGGCGGCAACATCTTCGACCACATCGCCGTGAGCTACGAGTGGGAGAAGGGCGTGCGCGGCTTCATCCAGCAACGGCAAATCACCGGCTGCTACGGCGAGAATTCCTTCTATGCGATGGGCACCAAGGGCAACGCCTACATTTCGCGCGGCGCCTTCACCACGGATTTGAACGGCGAGCGGAACTGGAAATACGAGGGCCCCACTCCCGACATGTATCAGGTGGAGCACGACGAGCTTTTCGCCTCCATCCGCGCGGGCAAGCCCCTCAACGACGGCGACCGCATGGTCACCAGCACGATGGCCGGCATCATGGGCCGCATGGCCGGCTACACCGGCCAGCAGGTCACCTGGGAGATGGCGCTCAACTCGAAGGAGGAGATCGCGCCGCAAAACCTCCGCGACTGGAACGGCAAGCTGGACGTGCCGCCGACCGCGATGCCAGGCCGCACGAAGTTCATCTGAACCCGAGCGAGGCTCTGTTAAAGAATGGGGAGCGCAGCCGCCCCGGCTGCGGTTCGGAGCGCCCTCGCGCCGAATCCGGGCACGTTCGACCACCCTGAACGGTGCGGTGGTTCGGACGGCTCCCGCCAACCGCGAGGGCGCGGTTGGCTGCGCCCGAGGCGGGCGCGCTCCCCAATCCCAACTGCTTCGTTCCGGCTGAGGCAGGTAGCGCACGCCCCGTTGCGGCTCACCCCGCGCTTGGCACCGGCGCAGGCCTTTGCCAAGCTGCGCGCATGAACACTTCATCGCTGTCCCGCCGGGCCTTTCTTTCCACCGCTGCCGCAGCGGCCACGCTCGCGGCCGTGCCCGCCACGGCGGCTGCCCCGCGCAAGCGCAACCACAAGCTCGGCTTCGACAACTTCGCCGTGCGCGCCATGAAGTGGAATGCGCGGCAGCTCATCGACCACTCGGAGAAGCTCCGTTGCGACTCGCTCTTTATCACGGACTTCGGCCCCTTCGAGGGCAAGCACGACGACGCCTCGCTCGCCGAGGTTCGCAAATACGCCGCCGACAAAGGCATCACCATCGAGCTGGGCTCGTGGAGCATTTGCCCGACCTCAAAGTCCTTCAAAAAGGACTGGGGCACGGCGGAGGAGCACCTCGCGCTCGGCATCCGCATGAGCAAGGCGATTGGCTCGAAGGCCTTCCGCGTCATCCTCGGCAACCAGCAGGACCGCAGCACCGAGGGCGGCATCGAGGCGCGCATCGCCGACACGGTGAAGGTGCTCAAGTCCCAGCGCAGCCGCGCGGTGGACGCGGGCATCAAAATCGCCGTCGAAAACCACGCCGGCGACATGCAGGCGTGGGAGCTGCAACAGCTCGTCGAGGCTGCCGGCAAGGACTTCGTGGGCGTGAACTTCGACTCCGGCAACGCCGCGTGGACGCTCGAAGACCCGCTCGCCAGCCTCGAAACGCTCGCGCCCTACGTCCTCACCACCAGCCTCCGCGACGACATGGTCTGGGAGTCCGCCAACGGCATCACCGTGCAGTGGACCGCGATGGGCGAGGGCTGCCTGGACCTGCCCGCGTTCTTCGACATCTTCGAGAAGCGCTGCCCCGGCGTGGCCGTCCACATCGAGACCATCTCCGGCTTTGCGCGCGAGTTCCCCACGTTGAAGCCGGATTTCTGGAAGACCTTTCCGAAGGCGAAGGCCAGTGACTTCGCGCGCTTCGTCGCCCTCGCCAAGAAGGGCAAGCGCATCGAGCCGTTCAAGGCTCCGGCGGGCGTGGACGGAGCCAAGGCCCAGCAGGACTACCAGCTCGGCGACATCGAGCGCAGCATCAAGTATTGCCGCGAAGTGCTGGGACTGGGGCTGCGGGCGTGAGTGATGGCGTAAAGTTTGACCTCAAGCGTGCAGTCCTGATTGGCGGTAATCCAATCACTCAAACACTGGGAGTGACTACACGCCAGATGGAGCTGCCCAAATGATATTCCGGCAAGATCAATGCGAACGCACATCACATCTGGTGCCAAGCTCGCACTCAGCGTCGCAATTCTGCTGATCTGCTGGTGGCACACCGCATCCGCGCAGGCTGCGCGGGATTATTTCTATTTTGACGCCGAATCGCTCGCGAGCGGCGCTCCCTTGCCGCAACCTCCGTTTTTCCCCAATCCTTGGAAGGAGCCGAACGCCGCGCATCCAAAGCGCGGCAAGGTCGTGGCCGACCCGACGGCACCACAGGGCAAACAGATATTTCGCTGGGAGGTGGCGCAGCCGAACACAAAGGAGCTATTGCACGAGATTCACTTTGCCAGGCAGCCGGAAGCCAAGGCCAAGGACTACTACTACGCCTTCTACGTGCGGTTCGACCGCAAGGACGGCAGGGACATCTGGCGTGGCGGTGACGGCGACAGCTTCGACAAGGCGTTTGAAATCATCGGCGATGGCATCCGCTGGGTCGTCAATTTCGGGAACCACGACATGCGGATGCCCGCGCATCGCTTTTCGTGCCACTTGTCAAATGCGACCTACCATCTCAACCGCGAACTCCAGAACAACGACGGCTTCTACCAGAATCACGATGACTTCAGCCAGCCGCACTCCAGCCAACACAATTCAGTCCCGCTTGAATACGAAAAGTGGCATGCTGTGGTGTTCAGGATGAAGTGGGCGACGGACAATTCCGGCGAGGTCGCGCTGTGGCTCAACGGCCTGAAGGTGCTGGAATACAAAGGCATCAAGACCGTGAAGGCACCCGGCACCTTTGAGCGGCTGCAACTGTGGGGCACCATCGCCCAACCGGGCTACGACGCGCCGCCCCACTTGCGGAGCGTGGATGCGCTCCTGTTCACCGACCAATGGCAGCGCATCGTGGACCTCGGTTA
>CAIPBN010000848.1 GCA_903863315.1 uncultured Verrucomicrobiota bacterium
GAACTCAGCCTCATTCCCGCGTTCTTCCTCATCAAGCTCTGGGGCGGCCCGCAGCGGTCGGACGCGGCGCTCCAGTTCTTCGTTTACACCATGGTCGGCAGCATCGCGTTGCTGCTCGCGTTTGTCGGACTGTTCCTCGCGACGGGCACCTTCGACTTCACCAAGCTCGCCGAGCTGGCGCGCACCAAGGCGCTCGGTCCGGCGGTCGAGGCGAAGTTCGCGTGGCTCGGCTGGGGCGCGGGCAAGGCGTATCTCGTCCTCTTCATCGGCGCGCTGCTGGGCTTCGCGGTGAAGGTGCCGCTGTGGCCGTTCCACACCTGGCTGCCGCTGACTTACGCGGAGGCACCCACGCCCGTCTCGATGGCGCTGACCGGCGTGATGTCCAAGCTCGGCGTGTATGGCTTCGTGCGGCTGCTGCTGCCCATCTTCCCCGAGCCGATGCAAGCCCTGCTCACGCCGCTGCTCTGGCTGGCGGTCGCGACCATCGTCCTCTCCGCCTTCGCCGCACTCGCGCAGCGAGACCTCAAGCGCATCCTCGCCTACTCAAGTATCAACCACCTCGGCTACTGCCTGCTCGGCGTCTTCGCGGCGGCCAGTGCGACCGGCACCGCGCTCGACCGCACGGCGGCGCTTAACGGCGTCGTGCTCCAGATGTTCAACCACGGCATCACCGCGAGCCTCCTATTCTGCTTTGTCGCTTTCCTCGAAGACCGCAGCAACGGCGCGCGCGGCCTGGACGACTTCGGCGGCCTGCGCAAGGTCGCGCCGGTCTTCTGCGGGCTTATGGGCTTGGCGCTGTTCTCGTCGCTCGGGCTGCCGGGCTTGAACGGCTTCATCGGCGAGTTCCTCATCTTCAAGGGCGTCTTCCCGCTCGTGCCGTGGGCGGCGGTGCTTGCGCTGCCGGGCCTGCTCGTCACGGCCATCTTCATCCTGACCGTCATCCAAAAAGTCTGGTGCGGCCCGCTCAACGAGAAGTGGGCGCGCTTCCCCGACCTGACCTACAACGAGGGCGCGGTGGTCTTCCCCGCGACGCTGCTGATGTTCGTTCTCGGCGTGTGGCCGCAGTTCATCATCGCGGTCATCAATCCGACGGTCACGCACTGGGTGCGGCAACTGCCCTTCTGAGCCATGCTCGCCTGGACCATTTACCTCTCCTTCGCCGGCGCGCTCGCGTGCCTGCTGACGCCGCGCACCAATCCGCGCGCGACGCGGGCGATGGCGTTCAGCACAGCGCTGGCTGGTCTGGTCTGCGGCCTTATGGGGGCAGTGGAGTTCAAGCCGGAGAACGGCCTCGAAGTCATCACGAACGTCCGCTGGATTCCCGCGCTGGGCATTGACTTCTCGCTCGCGGCGGATGGCATCAGTGTCACGCTCGTGTTGCTGACGGGCATCGCGGCGCTGGCGGGCGTGCTCTTCTCATGGAACATCGAGCACCGCACCAACGAGTTCTTCGCGTTCTTCTTCGCGCTTATCGGCGGGGTGTATGGCGTGTTCCTGAGCCTCGACCTCTTCCTGCTCTTCGTGTTCTACGAGATTGCCATCGTCCCGAAATACTTCCTCATCGCCATCTGGGGTTCGACCCGGCGGGACTACGCGGCGATGAAGCTGGCGCTCTACTCATTCATCGGCAGCGGCATGGTGCTTATTGGGATGCTGGCGGCCTATGCGGTGTCCGGCCTCGCCAGCTTCGACTTGCAGACACTCGCGCAACATTCCTTCGCACCGGAGTTTCAGCGCTGGGCATTCCCGCTCGTGTTTGTGGGCTTCGCGATTCTCGCGGGCATGTGGCCGTTCCACACCTGGGCGCCGACCGGCCACTCCGCCGCGCCGACCGCCGCCTCGATGCTCCTGGCTGGCGTGGTGATGAAGCTTGGTGCTTACGGCTGCCTGCGCGTGGCGATGACGCTTTTCCCTGAGGGCTTGAAGATGTGGCAGCACGAGCTTGCGGCGCTGGCGGTCACCGGCATTGTCTATGGCGCGCTCGTGGCGCTGGTGCAGAAGGACTTCAAGTTCGTCATCGGCTATTCGAGCGTGAGCCACATGGGCTTCGTGCTGCTCGGCCTCGTGACGCTCAACGAAATCGGCTGGAGCGGCGCGGTGCTGCAGATGTTCTCGCATGGCGTCATCGCGGGGCTGCTGTTCGGCGTGGTGGGCCGGATGGTCTATGACCGCGCACACACGCGCGAGTTGGACGCGCTTGAAGGCATGGGCCTCGCCCGGAAGATGCCCTTCGCGGCCGTGACGTTTGTCATCGCGGGCTTCGCCTCGATGGGCATGCCGGGCTTCAGCGGGTTCATTGCGGAGCTGCAAGTGCTCATCGGCGCATGGCAGGCGTTTCCGAGACTCGCCATCATCGCGGGTGTGGGCATCGTCATCGGCGTGGTTTACACGCTCAAGACCACGGCGAAGGTGTTCTTCCCCGACAATGCGATCGCTGTTGAGTCTCTCGATGACCACGAGCACGACCATCCGCTGGAACCGATCTCCGTTCAGGAACGGCTGGGCGCGGCACTGCTCATCCTTTGCACCGTCCTCATCGGCCTGCATCCACGGTTGTTGCTCGACCTCATTGTGCCCAGTTTCAGATCCCCGCTCTTTGACGGGCTGAGAAAGGTGGCTGGCCTGTGAACACCGCCGACTACCTCACCCTGCTCTCCGCGCTCGCGCCGGAAGTCATCGTCGTGCTGACCGCGCTGCTCGTGCTCGCCGTGGACCTCCTCGGCCTGCAGGACACGCCGCGCTCCTACCGCATGAGCATCGCTGCGGGGCTGACCACGCTTGGTTGTGCGGGCGCGGTGGGCTGGATGTTCATGAACCCGACCGTCGGCAACTGGCATGGCGGGATGCTGGTGATTGACCCCCTGAACGAGACCGTCAAGGCGGTCATCCTGCTGCTCACAGTGCTGACGGCGATGCTTTCCGTGGACTGCAAGTTCACGCGCCACATTGGCGAATACTTCGCCCTGCTGCTGCTGGCGACCGTGGGCATGATGCTCCTCGCCAGCACCGAGGAGTTGTTGATGATTTTCGCCTCGCTGGAACTGGTCAGCCTTTCGCTCTACATCCTCGTCGCGTTCGACAAGTCCAGCCGGCAATCCGCCGAGGCGGCGATGAAGTATTTCCTGTTCGGCGGCATGAGCGCGGCCTTCCTGCTGTTCGGTTTCAGCCTGCTCTACGGGCTCACCGGCACCACCTACGTCCCGCGCATGGCGCACAAACTGTTCAGCCTGGGACCGGATCCGCTGGCAACGGTCGCGCTGGTGATGGTGGTCATCGGCTTTGGCTTCAAGGTGGCGGCGGTGCCGTTCCACCTGTGGGCGCCGGATGCCTATCAAGGCGCACCTCTGCCGAGCGCGGCGTTCATCGCCAGCGGTTCAAAAGTCGCGAGCTTCTATGTCTTCGCCAAGGTCCTGCTGCTTGGTTTCAGCCAGCTCGGCTGGGGAGACAGCAACAACGCCGTCAGCGGCTGGATTCCGCTGCTATCCGTCATCGCGGCCATCTCGATGGTTCTCGGCAACCTTGCGGCCATCCGCCAGACCAGCGTCCGCCGGCTGCTGGCCTATTCTGCCGTGGCGCACGCGGGCTACATGCTGGTTGGCTTCCTTGCGCTGGGCGGCGATGCGTTCGCCTCCATGCTCTTCTACGTCACGACCTACGCGCTGACGACCGTCGGTGCGTTCGGGGTGCTGGGAGTGGTTGAATCCCAAGTTGGCGGGGATCAGCTCAAGGATTTCGCCGGCCTCGCCCGCCGCGCGCCGGTGCTGTCGGCGTGCCTGATGGTCTTCCTGCTTTCGCTGGCGGGCATCCCGCCTTTGGCCGGCTTCTTCGGCAAGTTCTATCTCTTCGCCGCCGCGCTCACGAATGATGCGAGCAGCCTGCCGTTTCTCTGGTTGATCGTCCTGGGCATCGCGATGAGCTGTGTCTCGCTCTATTACTATCTCCAAGTCCTCAAGCAGGTCTTTGTCGTGGAGGCTGACGCAAACGCCCGCCCGATCGCCGTGCCGTTCTTGGTGCATGCAGTCGTGGTGCTTCTGGCGGCGGCAGTGATTCTGCTCGGCTGTGTCCCGGGCTGGCTGCTGGACACGATTCACGCAGCTGTCACGGAACAAGGGTG
Source organism: uncultured Verrucomicrobiota bacterium (assembly GCA_903863315.1). Taxonomy (GTDB): domain Bacteria; phylum Verrucomicrobiota; class Verrucomicrobiia; order Limisphaerales; family SXTU01; genus SXTU01. Next base: position 4,115 of record CAIPBN010000848.1, read on the forward strand.
GTAAAAGCCGGGCAAGCGCGTTCCGCCTGCGCTCTGACTTTCCGCTTGGCGCTCCTCCTCGTCGGATTGAAATGCCAGCTCCGAATCCCGAGCTTGACCCTCCCCCCACCCGCCGCCACTTTTTGTGCCGTGCCCATGAAGTCCATTTGCTCCCTGTTTGCGGTGCTCGCGCTTTCCACGTTCACGGTGCTCGCGGGGGACCCGGAAAAGGCCGTCGTCCAGATTTTCACCTTCAGCCAGGGCGCGGACTGGGACGAGCCGTGGAAATTTGAACAACTCCGCCGCAGCAGCGGCACGGGTTTCATCATCAAGGGCCGGCGCATCATGACCAACGCTCACGTCGTGAGCTGGGCGCGGCAGCTCATGGTGAAACGCTACCAGGACCCGCGGCCCTATCTCGCGCGCGTCGTGTTCGTGGGACACGACTGCGATCTGGCGCTGCTGGAGGTCGAGGATTCGCAGTTCTACAACGGCGTCGATCCGTTGGAGTTCGGGACGTTGCCGAAGGTTCGTTCCACTGTCGTCACTTACGGTTATCCGGCGGGTGGTGAGCAGATTTCCTATACGCGGGGCGTCGTGTCGCGCATCGAGCTCCAGACTTACGCGCATATTGGCAACCGCTCTTTGCTCGGCGTGCAGACGGATGCGGCCATCAACCCCGGCAACTCCGGCGGGCCGGTCATCCAGGACGACAAGGTCATCGGCGTGGCCTTTCAGGGAATGCCTGGCCTGGAGAACGCCGGCTTTTTCATTCCGCCGCCGGTTATCCAGCACTTTCTCGACGACATTCAGGACGGCAAATACGATGGCTTCCCCAGCGCCGGCATTCGCACCGCGCCGCTGCAAAACGCCGCCTATCGCCGCAAGCTCAAGCTGCCTGACAACGACCAGGGCGTGCGCGTGGACTCCATCATTCCCGGCACGCCGGCTGAAAAGGTGCTGCGGCCTGACGATGTGGTGTTGCAGGTCGGCAAATACCCCGTCGGCAGCGACGGCTCCATCGTCTATGAGGGCAACCGCATGGCGCTGGCGATGGCGGTGCAGGAGGCGCAGCACGGCCAGAGCATGCCGATGAAAATCTGGCGTGATGCGAAGGAGCAGATCGTCGCCGTGCCCGTGGAAGTGAGCGCCACCGACAAGGTGCTCGGCAACCAATACGACGTGCCACCACGCTACTTCGTGTATGCCGGGCTGGTCTTCACGCCGCTGAGTTTGGATTACCTGAAGACCTTCGGACGCGGCTGGTCGGACACCGCTGGGGCCGAGTTGACCTATGAACTTTTCTACCGCCGCCACGAATCGCCCAAGACCGTGCGCGCCGAACCAATCGTGCTGTCCACGGTGCTGGCTGACGAAGTGAACGCGAACCTGCGCACCCGGGGCCGCGCGCTGGTGGACAAGATTAACGGCGTGCGCATCGAGCGCTTAGAGGACGTGATTCGTGCGTTCGAGCAACCTGCCAACGGCCAGCATGTCATCGAGTTCCTGCCGAAGAACACCTTCGAGTGCCTCGAACGTGAAAGTGCCGACAAGGCGAACGCGAACATACTCAAGACGTATGGCATCCAGCGGGATCGGCGGCTGTGAAGGCGGTGCCACGCGAGAACCCGCCCAACCAATGACCAAGCGATTTTCCCCCATGCACCTGCTGCTCCTTTCCTTTTTCCTGCTGGCCTCAACGGCGCTGTTGCCCGCCGCCCCCGCCTCCGACTGGGAGAACTCCCTCGTTTATCTCGAAGTCACACGCAAGACTTACGAGGTCTTCCAACCATGGACGCCCAAGTCGCGCACGGTGCAGAAAAACGGCCTCATCATCGGTGCGCGGGAAATTCTCACGACGGCGGAGGAGCTTTCCGACCGCACACTTGTCCGCGTGCAGAAGGGCGGGCGCGGCAAGTGGTGGAATGCCGAGGTCACTTGGATTGACTATCACGCCAACCTCGCGGTGCTCACCGCAGCAGACGCCACGCTCTGGCAGGGGTTGAAACCGGCGGCGTTCACCACCGGCAAGTTGCCCAAGGAGGGCCTGCAAATTGTGCGCTGGCGTTCCGGCAACCTCGAAACACGCAAGGCTGAGTTCAACCAGTTCCTCGTCGAAGACGCCCGGCTCTCGTTCATCCAGCACCTCCAACTCGAAGCCAGCACCGAGATGCAGGGCGTGGGCTGGGCCGAACCGTTGGTGGTGAACGGCAAAGTTGCCGGGCTCGCGACCGGACAGGGCGGCAATAATGCGCGGTTCCTCCCCGCTTCCTTCATCGATCCGATTCTCAGCGCGCGCAAGGCCGGCAAGTATCCCGGCCTCGGCTACTTTCCGTTTACTTGGACGCCGGTGGAAAACCCTTCGACCTTCAAGTTCTTGAAACTTCCCGGCGATCCACGCGGCGCGCTGGTGGTTGATGTGCCTGCGGCCCCTGTCCTTGAAGCGAACCTCAAGCC
>CAIPBN010000849.1 GCA_903863315.1 uncultured Verrucomicrobiota bacterium
CGTGCGCGTTGAGGTTGCTCAGCAGCAGCGCGCCATTGCCCGCAAACACGCGGCCATCCCCGAGGAAGCTGTTCAGGTTGGTCATCACCACATGGGCGTCCAGGGTCAGGGCATTGACGTTCGAGAGCGTGCTGTTGACCTGTCCGCTGATGGCCGGCAGATCCGCCGAGAGCTGCTTGAAGTTGCGGGCCAGCGCTTCATCGCGGATCAACGCTCCCACCAAGCCGCGGCCGGAATGGACTTCCCCGAGGAGGTTCGTCACCTGGGCGGAAGCAGTTTCGAGGTTACGCACGGCGGCTTGAATGGCTGGGCGGTTGCTTCCCACGGTGTCCTGTAGATCTGTGCCGACCTTATTCAGCTGCTCCGAGAACCGCAACACATTGCTCACCGCCACCTGGATGGGGGCGACATTCGTAGCCAGCAGGGCATCCACACGGTCCAGCGCGCCGATGGCCTTGTTCTCCAGCACCAGCGCGCGCTCGGTGACGGCTCTTGTCTGGTCCGCCACCACGCGCAGGCTGCCCACCATCGCCGCGAAATTGGTGAGGGTTTGCTCGGTGAGCACGGTCTTGTTCACGCGGTCCACGGCGAGGTCCACTTTCTGCGCCGCCTGATCGAGCCGCTGGATCAGCCCGAGCGCGTCGCGAGCGGCATCCTGGATGTTGAAGGGCGCCCGGCACTCGCGCAGGGCTGAACCGTCCTTGGGCAAAGGCGGCAGCACATTCTGCGTCGGCGCAATCGAGACGAACTGGTCGCCCAGAAAGCCCTGCGCCTCAATGTTGAAGATGGCGTCGCCGGGAATGCTCCGCTGCTTCTCGATGCGGAGAAAAATAATGACGGACTTGCTGTCCGGGGAGAGCTCGACGTGGCTCACGTTGCCAATGGTCACGCCCGCCAGCAGCACGGCCGCCTTCTCCTTAATGCCGCCGACGTTCGTGGTTTTGAGCCGGACGACATAGGTCGGCTTGAGCAGCGACAAACCCTTCGAGAAGTTCAGGACCAGCAGCGCCATGAGCACGAGGCCCACGGCGACAAACCCGCCCACTTTCCATTCAACGCGCGACTGGCTCATATCAAAACGTGTGCTCCTTTTCGTCCGAGATGCCCCGCACGAACCGGCTCACCACCGGGTCGGCCGAACTCATCATTTCCTGCGGCGTGCCGGTGGCATAGATGCGGCCTTCATGCAGCATCGCGACGCGCCGCCCCACGGTCTGCATGCTCCGCATGTCGTGCGTGACCACGATGGACGTGACTCGGAGGCGGTTGCACACCCGCAGGATCAGCTTGTCGATGCTGTCCGCCACCACCGGGTCCAGGCCGGTGGTCGGTTCGTCGTAGAACACCACTTCGGGCCGGTAGATGATGGCGCGAGCGAGGCCGACCCGCTTGCGCATGCCGCCGGACAGCTCGGCGGGCTTCTTCTTCTGCGTGCCAGGCAGGTCCACCATCTCCAACGCTTCGGCCACTCGGCGGGCAATCTCCTCCGGCGTGTGTTTGCGCTCCCGCGCCAGGACGAAGGCGATGTTCTCCTCCACGGTCAGCGAGTCGAAGAGCGCGGCGCTTTGGAACAGCATCCCGAACTTGCGCCGCACCCCAAGCAGTTCGCGTTCGTCCAGTTGCGCGATGTCCTGCCCCTCCACCAGCACCTGCCCAGAATCGGGATGCGTGAGGCCGACGAGATGCTTGAGCAGCACGCTCTTGCCTCCGCCGCTGCGCCCGATGATTACGAGCGACTCGCCTCGCTCAATGGTCAGGTCCACCCCGTCCAGCACCTGCTGGTCGCCAAAGCGTTTGCGAAGCTGGCGGACCTCGATCATAGCAGCGCGAGCAGACGGGTGAGCAGCAGGGTGAGGAAGAAGTTCGACATCAGAACCGCGATGGACGCATAGACCACCGCCTCGGTGGTCGAGTGGCCCACGCCTTCCGCGCCCTGGCCGCAGTGCATGCCCTTGTAACAGCCCGTGGTCGCAATGATGCCGCCGAAGATGAGCGACTTGATGAAACCCATCAGCACATCGCGATGATCGGTGAACCGCAGCATGTTCACCACGGAATAGCCCGGATCGATTTGCAGCAGGTGAACGCCGACGAGATACGCCGACAGGATGCCCATGGTCACGCTTTCAGCCGTCAGCAGCGGCACGGCCAGCACCGTCGCCAGCACGCGCGGCACGACCAGATAATCAATCGGGTGCGCCGCGAGCGTGCGCAGCGCGTCCACCTGCTCCGTCACCTTCATCGTGCCCAGCTCCGCCGCCATGGACGCACCCACTCGGCCGGCCACCATCAACGCCGTCAG
>CAIPBN010000850.1 GCA_903863315.1 uncultured Verrucomicrobiota bacterium
CGCGCCCGCTGCGCCTGCCGGATGAAGTCGGCGGAGAAATCCTCGGGGAAGCGCCAGAAGTGGGAGTGAACGTCAATGGTCATGGCTGATCTGCGTTAGCCACGGATTGAACACGGATGAAACACGGATGGGAAAATGCGATTGGCAATGAGCGCCATGAATTCTTCGTCTGAGTTAAATCCGTGTTTCATCTGTGGCTAAGTATTCGGTCTGGCCGCCTCAACCATCCGGTCAAAGAGCCGGTCCACTTCGCGCGTGGTTTCTTCATCCAGCCGGAAGCCGACGGGGCCGCGAACGAGGGTGTTTTGGAAGATGCCTTGGCGCACGAGCAGGTGTTTCTCCACGGCGAGAAAGGCGTCGAGGCTGGTCTGCATCGAGATGAGCGCGGCGAGCGGGCCGTGGATGCGGTCGGCACGCGCGGTGTCGCCGGCGGCGAGCGCGTGCCAGAGCGGGACGAGGCCACGGATGAGGTCCGCGCCCGGCATGGTGCCCACGATGCCGCGCCGGAAGGAATCAACGAGCGCGATGCCGCCGGTGCCCTCGAAGACGCGCGCGCGTCCGCCCGTGGCGTCGCGCAACTCGGAAAGCTTCGGGCCGATGGGGCTGGCCTCGGGTTTGTATAGCACGCGCTCGGGGCCGAACTCGTCGAGCAACCGCGCCTGCATGGCGATGGGCATGGGCTTGCCGACGTAGCCGCTGGCGTCCTGCACGATGACGGGGATGCGGATGGCTTCGATGATGCGCCGGTAGTAGGCGAGCAGTTCGCTCTCGCCGATGCCCACGGACACGGGTGGAATGGCCATCACCGCGTCCGCACCGACGGATTCGGCGTGCCGGGCGTAACGCTCGGCGACCTTGCTGGACTCCGCGCCGACGCTGATCACCACCACGCCGCGCGCGCGGCCGAACTTGCACGCGGCAGCGGCAAGTTCCTCGCGCTCCTCGCTTGAGAGGCGCAGCGTCTCGGACACCATCGCCATGACGATGCCGTGCGCGCCGCAGTCGTAAAGCCAGGCGATTTCGCGTTCGAGCGTGGCGTGGTCGATGGTTTCGTCGGGATGGTAGGGCGTCTGAAAGACCGGCAGGACGCCGTGCAGCTCGCGTTGGGTGGAAGACACGGGGTTTGTTTATCAAGCTCCCCTGCCAACAAGCAAGCGGGGTTATGCGGGGGCAATTTTTATTTAGTGGCACGGACATGAGCGCAAGCGGGCTAGTGCGAAGGAAGGCGGGCAAAAAAGAATTCGCCGGGGTTTCGGGCCTTCCGCATAGTTCGCCCACATGAAGTCCATGACGGGATACGGTCGCGGTGAATGTGCGCGGGATGGCGTCAAGGTAACAGTGGAACTCAGTTCGGTGAACCGGAAGTCCGGCGAAATCACCCTGAATCTCCCGCGTGACCTGGAACCACTCGAAGCGCAGGTGCGCGATGAGATCAACAAGCGCATCTCGCGCGGCCGCCTGAATGTGCGCGTGACCGTCCACGCGGCGAGTTCCGAGCCGACGACGGCGCGGGTCAACGCAGCGCTGGCTAGCGCGTATGCCACCGAGTTTGCCCGGTTGGCTGCGGAGTTGAAGCTGGCCGGCGGGGTCACGCTGGAGGCGTTGATGCGTGCGCCCGGCGTTTTGGAGGCCGAGGAGGACGTGGTGGAGGCGGAGAGTTTCTGGCCGGCAGTGCAGGCTGCGCTCCAGCAGGGACTTGAAGCGTTGGTCAAGATGCGCGAACGCGAAGGGACGCATCTGGCGAAGGATTTGGCGACGCGGATCGCCACCATTCAGGAAGCCGCCGGACGCATCGGCCAGCAGGCGCCCCAGGTGCAGGTGCAGTATCGTGAGCGTTTGCTGGAGCGGATCCGGCAAGCGGGCTTGGAAGGCATCGCACCGGATGATGAGCGGCTGCTCAAGGAGGTTGTGCTGTTTGCCGACCGCACGGACATCACCGAGGAGCTCACGCGGTTGCAAAGCCATTTCCAGCAGTTTGCGGATTGTCTGAAAGCAAAGGAGCCAGTGGGCCGAACACTGGACTTTCTGTCGCAGGAGATGAACCGCGAGATCAACACCATCGGATCGAAGGCGCAGGACGCGGTAATCTCCCGCGAAGTAGTGACGGTGAAGGCGGAACTGGAGCGGTTCCGCGAGCAGGTGCAGAACGTGGAATAGCCTCCAGCCATGAGCCAGAAAAACAATTCCCTGTTGATGGTCATTTCCGCGCCCTCGGGCGGCGGCAAAACCACGGTCTGCGAGAGGATGCTGGCGGCGAATGCCAACATCACGCGGGCCATCACCTGCACGACGCGCCCACCACGCGAAGGCGAACGCGACGGGGTGGATTACTTCTTCCTGGCGGCCGAGGATTTTCTGCGCCGCGTGCAGGCGGGCAATTTCCTCGAACACGCAACCGTTTACGGGAACAGCTACGGCACCTTGAAATCCGAGGTGCTGGGCAAGCTGCGGGCGGGCAAGGATGTGCTGCTCACGGTGGATGTGCAGGGCGCGGCGGCCATCCGCACGCAGGCAGAGAGCGATCCGGAACTCGAACGAGCGCTGGTGGAGGTGTTCCTTACCCCGGAGTCGCTGGCCGTCCTGGAACAGCGCTTAAAGAAGCGTGGCAAAGATCCGGCCGAGGCAATCAAGAAGCGGCTGGCCGTGGCCCGGCAGGAAATCGCCCAGTGGAAGCACTTCGACTATTTATTGATCAGCACCAGCATCGCGGAGGACTACCGCCGGATGCAGGCGATTTACGACGCGGAGAAGATCCGGCAAAGCCGGTCTTCCGCCCCTGAGCTATGAGCGCGCAGCCAACCGCCGAGAGCCATCCCGAACCGCGAAACATCGTGCTGGGGGTCACGGGTTCGATTGCCGCGCACAAGGCCGCCGACATTTGCAGCCAGCTAGTGAAGGCAGGGTGCCGGGTCAGTGTGGTCATGACCGCCGACGCCCAGCAGTTCATCACTCCCCTGCCCTTCAAGACGCTGTCCCGGCAGCCGGTGGTGACCGGTCTGTATGACGAAGAAGAAGGCTGGAAGCCGGCTCATGTGCGGCTGGCGGACGAGGCAGACTTGTTACTGATTGCGCCGGCCACGGCCAATTGCCTGGCGAAACTGGCCCATGGACTGGCCGACGACGCTTTGACGTGCATCGCGTTGGCACTGCGGCCACAGGCCAAGCTGCTGGTGGCTCCAGCCATGAATGGCAAGATGTGGCTGCATCCGGCGACCCAGGAAAATGTGCGTTTGCTTCGTAGCCGAGGGGTTGAGTTCATCGGACCGGATGCGGGAATGCTGTCGTGTGGCTACGAGGGGATCGGCCGGTTGTGGAATGTCGATGGAATTGTAGCCGCCGCGCTCGAACTGGCGGGGCGAGAGAGACGCCATGACTGACGCTGGCATATCTCCGCTGCGCTGGATCAAGAGCCTGCTCAAGGCTCCGGAGGTTTCACCGGAGCAGACCGCAGACCGGATCCGGTTCATGGAGCGCGACGTCTGCCTGACAATCAAAGTGATTGTTCTGGGAGCCTTGGCCTACATTTTCCTGTCAAACTGGTTTGAGGGAGTGTCCACGATCGGCGAGCTGGGAATCGAGTCGGTGCGCGGCGCGTTCCGGGTCTATCTCGTGGCCAACATCCTGATTGGCCTGATGCTGCTGGCGATGGATTACCTGCCGGTCTGGCTGGTCCAGTGGAGCGTCTTTGTGCTCAATATCGTGGACGGCACCTTTGTCGCCCTGCTCGTCATCATCACCGGCGGATTGGAGAGTGCGATTTACTGGGTGTTCCTGGTGTTGGTGATCCGCTGCGCGGTAAGCATCACCCAAGTCCGGCTTCAGGTGGCAGTCAACTTATTCATCGTCCTTTGCTATCTGTTCGCCGGGGTGCTCGATCTCACCATGCAGGAGCTGCGAAGCGCCCAGCAAGAGGTCGAAACTGACTTGGAGCACGCACCAAAGCCGGTTGTGAAGCCCAATGCTCGTCCTCCAGTTGATGAAGATCCCCCGATCGACATGCCGCGAAAACCACGGCGGCAGCAAACCCCGGACAGCGACCACATCGATCTGGGCCGGGCCTTGGTGCTGGCCATCGCCGGCTTCTCGGATGGCCGGGTGGCCCAGTCGTTGTTCATCCGCATTCTTCTGCTTCTACTGCTGGCCCTTTCCGCCTACGGCATCAATGTGCTGGCGGATCTACAGCTTCAGGCTGAAGCCGAGGCGCGGGAGTTTGCCTTTCGACAGGAGCAGTTGCGCTCAACTGGGCGGCTGGCAGCGGAGATCGCGCACCAGTTGAAGAACCCC
>CAIPBN010000851.1 GCA_903863315.1 uncultured Verrucomicrobiota bacterium
CAAACTCGGCGTCATCATTTCCCGCGTGAAGCACTTGGGTGAAGCCGAGGTTGTTCCCGCCGTCGGCACTACCACCTTGCACGTCGGCGATGTCGTCCTGGCCGTTGGCACCAGCGCCAATCTTGACGAGTTCTGCCTCATCGCCGGGAAGCAATCCGCCGAGGATCTGATGCTAACCCCCGGCCACGTCACCTCACGGCGCGTGGTGGTCACCCAGAAGGAAATGCTGGGCCAGTCGTTGCGCGAACTCCAATTGAACCAGCGCTTCGGCGTCACGCTCACGCGCGTCACGCGCGGCGACGTGGAACTCAGCGCGCGGGCCGACCTCCGGCTTCAGTTCGGTGACATGGTGCAGATGGTCGGCGAGGAGGCGGATATCGCGCGCGCTGCCGAGTTCTTCGGTAACTCCGTCAAGGAGCTGAACCACACAAACCTCATCCCCGTCTTCGTCGGCATCATCCTGGGCGTTTTGCTCGGCATGTATCCCTTTCAACTCGGTTCCATGCCCACGCCCGTGCGGCTTGGCCTCGCGGGCGGGCCGCTGATCGTCGCGATCATCCTGAGCCGCATCGGGCGCATCGGGCCGCTGCTCTGGTATATGCCGGCCAATGCCAACACGCTCTTGCGCGAGCTGGGCATCACCCTCTTCCTCGCCTGCGCAGGCTTGAAGGCAGGCGAGCACTTCTTCCACGTCTTGCGCGAGGGCGACGGTCTCAAGTGGATGGCCGCCGGTGCCGCCATCACGCTCGTGCCGCTTCTGATCATGGGCCTGGGCGCGCGTCTGCTGGGCAAGCTCAACTATCTCAACCTCTGCGGCCTGCTCTCCGGCAGCATGACAGATCCTCCCGCGCTCGCCTTCGCCAACTCCGTGACCGGCAGTGATGCTCCGTCCGTCGCCTATGCCACCGTGTATCCGCTGACGATGCTGCTGCGCATCGTGGTGGCGCAGTTGCTGGTGTTGTTCTTTTGTCGTTAAGTGGCGTGGCCGGTGTGCCTGAAAGGGGGAGCGAGTGTCCTGGTTTTAGGCAGTTCAGGCTCCACGAAACCGGAATGATGCAGACGCCGCGTTTCAATGGCATCGTCCCGTGTGTTCTGACACCCAGTCGCTCAAGCTCCGGTTGAACAGCTCGCCGTTGAATGTAGTCTCAACCGCAGATGAAAATCACCGAAGCCCTGTTGGCTGAGCACGTCGTCTTCCACAATCTGTTCGACTACTTGGAACGAACCACCCCCCGCCTGCGCACCTTGGCCGAGGTTCGGACCCTGGCTGGTCTGCTGGACGCCATGTTGCACGCGCACGGACAGGTCGAGGACAAGCTGGTCATGGAGCCGCTGGACCACTGCCTCGATCAGTTCGGTCAGAACGAGGTCATTCATGCCGAGCACGATCACATCGAGACCGTGCTCGCACAGGTGCGCTCCTGCCGGGACTTGAAGCAGGCGAAGAAGCTGCTGCTCACTGGCGTGGCGGTGTCGCGCCATCACTTTGACCGCGAGGAGCGCGTGATCTTCCCGCTGGCCGAGAAGTGGCTCAAGAGCAAGACGCTCACCGAGCTGGCCCGGAGCTGGGTGGCGCAACGCAAACAGGTTGTGGCCTGAGCTGGTCGAGGGAGGGCAGGGGACTCGTCCATCCGGTCCGGCTTTGGAAGAACTCCAAAAAGCAAAACCCCCGTCCGCAGGTTTGCGAACGGGGGCGCGAAACTGTTGGAAGCCGGCTACTTCGCCGCCACGCCGAGCTCTTTGAGCTTGGCGGCAATGTCCGTGGCGTGGCTGGCGGGTTTCACCGTCTTGTCCACGTGCAGGATCTTGCCGTCCTTGCCGATGTAGTAGGTCCAGCGGGACGACATGCCTTTTTCATTCAGCACGCCGAACGCCTTCGCGGTCTCCTTCTTCGGATCGCTCAGGATGGGGTAATCGAGCTCCAAGGACTTCGCGAAGGCCGCGTTGCCCTTTTCGCCGTCCACCGGGTCCACGCTGGCGGTGAAATACGCCACGTCGAACTTGCGGATGGCCGCGCCATCCGCGCGCATGGCCTTGCACTCGATGGTGCAGCCGCCCGTGAAGGCCTTGGGAAACCAGGCAATCACCACCGCCTGCTTGCCCTTGAAGTCGGCAAGGCTGTAGGTCTTGCCATCGCTGGCCTGGAGCTTGAAGTTGGGCGCGGAATCACCGGCCTTGAGTTCAGCGGCCATCGTCGTCATGCCGGTGAGGGCAAGCCCGACAAGGGCGGCACAGAGGAGCGGAAGAGTTTTCATGGTGTTGTCTTGGACGGCGCGGTGCCGTTCCGGGTTACTGGAGCTTGGCCAGCACATCCTTCACGGCGGCGAAGTTGGGCAGCTCCTTCGGGGTCGGGGTCTGCTCGCTGTATTGGACGACGCCGTTTTTGTCCACGACGAAGGCGGCGCGGGCGCTGGTGGAGCCGAAGCCGGCGAGGTCGGGCAGCAACACGCCGTAATCAGCGGCGGTCTTCTTGTTCAGATCGCTGGCGATGGTGATGCCGATCTTGTGCTGGTTGGCCCAGGCTTCCTGCGCGAAGGGGCTGTCCACGCTGATGGCGATGACGTCAGCGTTCAGGCTGGAGTAGGCGGAGAGCCCGGCGGTGATGTCGCACATCTCGGTGGTGCAGACGCCGGTGAAGGCGAGGGGGAAGAAGAGGATGACCGTGTTCTTCTTGCCGAGGTTGGCGGAGAGCTTCACGTCGCTCACGCCGCTGGCGTTCTTGCTCTTGAGGGAGAAATCAGGGGCTTTGGTTCCGACTGCGATGGGCATAGTATTTTCGGGTTTTGGGTTTAACGACAGACGCGCGGACATATACGGCCCGGCCGCAGGGGTGTCAAACGACGATTCCAATCGGCCGGGGCAGTGAAACCTTCTCTGAACGGTCGGACTTGGCTGACGCAGCCTATGGCTTGGCCGTCGTCCACACGCTGCTTTCGGTGCGGGCTGATTTCAACAGCGCTTCGAGGTGCTTCACCACGGTCGGAAAGTCCGCCGCCACATCGCGCGTCTCGCCGGGATCGCGGACGAGGTGGAACAACTCCAAAGGCGCGCCCGGAGCGGAGCGGATGCCCTTCCAATCGCTGACGCGGATGGCCTGCTTGAAGCCGGACTCATGGCTTTCCCAATAGAGAAAGTCGCGCCCCAATTGATTCGTCCGGCCCAGCAGCATGGGAACCAGCGACTTCCCATCGCTCGCCGGCGGTGTCCTCACGCCCGCCAGCTCTGCGGCGGTGGCGAACCAGTCCCACAGCGCCACCGGCACATCGTTCGTGGTGCCGGCCTTGATGTGCTTGGGCCAGCGGACCAGCATCGGCACGCGCAGGCCGCCTTCGGTCAAATCTCCTTTCCCGCCGCGGAACGGGCCGTTGCTACGGAAGAATGCGGGATCGCTCAACCCGTCTTTCTGTGCGGCGTTGTCACTGGTGAGGCAAACCACGGTGTGTTCGGCGAGCTTGCTGTCATCAAGCTGCTGCATGAGCCGCCCCACCGAGGCATCCAGATGCGTGATGGCCGCCGCCCGGCGCTGCTCGGCCTCAGGCCATTTCTCCGCCGCGAAGCGCGCAGTGCTGCCGAGGTAACTTGCCGGTGCGTTGGTCCCGGGCTCCTCTCCGGGATTGGGCAGCGGGAAGGCCAGGTGCAGGAAGAACGGCCGAAACTTGTTGAAGTCCGCCGGCGGATAGATGCGGAAATAGTTCGAGGCCGCCTTGGTGTAAAGCTCCTGCGCGTGCGTGCGCTGGCGACCACCCTCGTTGTCGAAGATCGGTTGGTAGTAGGAGGTGGCGTTGGTGAAGATGGCCTGCTTGGGATCGTAGCGCGCCAGCACGGCGGGGAACTGGTTCGTGGCGTGGCGCAATTCCAGCAGGCCCACCCATTGATCCACGCCCTTGCGCTCCGGCAGGCCCGCCGAGCCGTCACCGCCGAGCGCCCACTTGCCAATGACACCCGTGTGGTAGCCCGCGCGGCGGAGCAGCTCCGTGATGGTTGCGTCCTCGCCGCGCAAGGCCACCGGGTGGCCGTCCGGGCCGTAGTTGGCCCGGATGCGTGCGTGCCCGGTGTGCTTGCCGGTGAACAACGCCCCGCGCGAAGCGGCACCGCTCGGGCTGCCCGCATACGCCTGGGTGAAGCGCATGCCTTCGGCCGCCAGCCGGTCAAGGTTCGGCGTGGTGAATTTCTTCTGCCCGTAGCAGCCCAAGTCCCCCCAGCCCAGGTCATCGGCGAGAATGAAGACGATGTTGGGCAGCGTCTGGTTCGTCGGCCAGCCCAGGCCGGCGGCGGAAGCCCAGGCCGCTCCCAGCAGCAGGCCGGCGGAGCAGAGGCACGCCCTTGCCGCGCGTTTCCAAGGTTGGTGTGAGAAAATCATTTTATGCCGCACTGCGGACGACAGCGTCACCGGTCCACGCCTTGCGTGCCATCCGTCAAACGCCCGACTCTCTCCCGCCGCCACTCCACAGGTCAATGCAGCCTTGCTTGCCTTCAGCCTTGGCCGCACAGCAAACACTTGAAGCCCCGGTCTGCGCCGCCCAGAGTGCGCCAACTGCGCGCCCACGATGACCTCCGAACCGGCTCCAACCAGCTCGCCCCGCCAGCACCTGTGGTTTGCTGCCGTCGTCGCGGCGCTGACGTTCGGCTGCTTCTGGCCTGCCATCGCGGCTGATTTCGTCCTCTGGGATGACGACGTCAACCTCTTCGAGAATCCGCACATCCGGGGCCTCACGGCGGACAACCTGCGCTGGATGTTCACGGACCTGGCGCAGACCTTGCGCTACAAGCCGTTGAACTGGCTGGCATGGGCGGCGATTTATGAACTGGCCGGGCTGAAACCGGCGGCCTTCCATCTTGCCAACGTCCTGCTCCACTCGCTCAACGCCGGTCTCGCCTACGTGTTGTTCGCCGGCCTGCTCGGCGCACGTGGCGGGGCGGTTCCGGTGGTGCGCACCCGGCTCTGTGCGGCGGCGGGGGCCCTGGCTTGGAGCCTGCACCCGCTGCGGGTCGAACCGGTCGCGTGGGCCACCGGGCTGCCGTATGACTTGGCGTTGCTGTTTGCGCTGGCCAGCGCGGCGCTCTACTGGCGTTTCGCCACCGGCCCGGCGGGACTGCGAGCCGGCGAATCCTGGGCCTATCGTGGCGCGCTGGTTTGCTACCTCCTGGCTTTGCTCACCTACCCGATCATCCTTGGCCTGTCCGTCGTGCCGGTGGTCATGGACTGGTGGCTGGCGCGTCAACGCGGCCGGCCCGCTCCGTTGCTGCGCGTCCGGCACTGGCCGTTTCTGGTTGGGGCGGCGCTGCTGGTGGGAATGAATGTGCTGGGCCGGCTCACGCCCAACACGATCTATGTGGAGGCTGCGCCGCTGGCGAATTTCTCCGCCTTGGATCGGGCCATGCAAGGCTGTTTCATCTGGGCCTATTTCCTCGTGCGCCACATTTGGACCGCCGGCTTGTCCGTGGTCTATTACGACTTGGTGGGCTTCAATTCGTTGAGCTGGCCCTTCTTGGCGAGCGGCGGATTCGTCGTGCTGGCCAGTGCCGTGCTGTTCCGGTGGCGTCAACGCTGGCCGGCGCTCTGGCTGGTGTGGGTTTGCCACCTGATCTGGCTCGTGCCGGTGCTCGGGCTGACCGAGAGCCAGCATTCTCCCGCCGACCGTTACACATACGCGAGCGGCTTGCTGGTTGGCTTGCTCTTGGCAATGGGGCTGCACTGCTTGGCGGCGGCGGAGCGCTGGCGGCTGGGCCTGATGGGGGCCGGCGCAGGACTGGCCTTGTTCGCGTTGCAGTCCAGCCTGCTGATCCCGGTCTGGCATGACTCAGGCCGTCTGTTCCGGCATGTGCTCGCGCTGCTCGAAAAGGACGAGCACCGGAGCATCGTGTGGGGACGGCTGGGCCACTGGCACTTGCTGCGCAAGGAACTGGCTGAAGCAACGTTCGCCTTCCAGCAGGCGCTGCCCGGTGCGCGTGACCGGCCGGATCTGCATCTGCGCATCGCCTGTGCGCTTCAGGAGCAGGGCCGCTTCTCGGATGCCTTGCCGCATTTCGAGATCGCGCTGTCGGCCGGCCGGCTTACGGACGAGTTCATGGGCGACTACGGCATCGCACTGGTCGCCGTCGGCCGGCTGGACGCTGCGGAAAAGCAGTTTGCCGAGGCCGTGCGGCTTGCACCTGGCAAGGCCCGGCATCGGCGCAACTGGGCGCTCACCCTCAAGCGTCTCGGCCGCGACCAGGAGGCCGCCGCACAGGAGGCGGCCGCGCAGCAGTTGACCACCCCAGCCCGTCCGGACGGCCAGCAACCACCGCGTTAATCCACTGCATGCTCCGGGGCTCGACATCAGATGGCCGCTCGGGGAGCATCCTGCCACAACTCGCACCGCGACTGCCGGCATTTGGCGCAGGCAATTGCCTCCGGTCGGAATCGGCCGCAGGCGAGGACAACCCTTTAGGCGTATGCACTCATTCCTTTGTCTATGGCTGTTGACCGCGTTGGGCGTGATGGCCGCCGAGTTTCCTCCGTTCACCCCCGGCAAAAGCACCGTCAGCTTCACCGAGCTGCCGAAGCAGGCCGAGCCGGACGAATTGAAATGGCGGCTGCACTCGCAGGAAAATCCCGGCGCGTTCGATCTCACCAAGGAGAAATTCCAGCTCCTCGTCCCCGCCGCTTACAAGCACACCGAGAAATGGGGCGTCTTCATCTGGGTCTCCCCCGGGGACGCCCCGGGCATCCCAGCGGACTGGGAGCCCGTGCTCGCCGCGCGCAAGCTCCTCTTCATCGGCGCGTTCAAATCCGGCAACCCCCGCAACATCTTCGACCGCATCCGGCTCGCCGTGTCCGCCAACACCGCGCTACGCGAGCGTTTCAACGTGGATGGCCGCCGCGTCTATGTGAGCGGCCACTCCGGCGGCGGCCGCGTGGCGAGCATGCTGGGCGTCGCCTACGCGGACATGTTCAGCGGCACGATTCCCTTCATGGGCGTGAACTTCTACGAGGACATCCCGGTGGGCGATGGGAAGAACATCTATGGCGCGAACTTCATTCCCGACGATGAGGTGCTGGCCATCGCGAAGAAGTTTTGCCGCTACGCCCTGGTCACTGGCGAAAAGGACTTCAACCGCGCCGGCACCAAGACCGTCTTCGAGCACGGCTTCAAGAAGGAGGGCTTTGCCAACGTGCTTTACCTCGAAGCCCCCGGCATCGCGCACAACCTGCCGCCCGCGAAGTGGCTCGAACAGGCCCTCGACTTCCTCGATGCCGGCAAGCTCGCCAAACCGGCGGGTGCCAAGTAGCCCGCGCCGGTCAAGAATGGTGGAGGGTCGGGCAATAACCGTGGAGTGCTCCGCAGCCCGCAGGACTATTCACAGACAGCGTCCGGTTCACGCAAAGCACCGCAGGTCGCAGTCAGCGGCCTGAAGCAAAGAAAGTCCTGTATGATCAAGTTCTCCGAGTTGCTCATCTTCCTCGCCGCCGCCAGCCTGCCCACGGCCTACGTCCTCATCATGCGGCACTGCATCACCAAGAACGAGGCCGAGGATCTGGCCAGCCTGCCGCAGACTAGCGCGCCGGAAGCACACGATTGCTGCTGCGAACTCGCCGCCAAGGCCCTCGCGGGCAAGTCGCAGCCGCAGGAAATGCACCTCTCCGCCCGCTGATACCGAACTCCGGAGACCGGCGGCAGTCAGCCCGCTTCAGCGTGCGGCAAGCCCGCCGGTTTCCGGCGGGCCTTTCAGCTCCCCAACCTGAAGCGGCGTGAACGCTGCGCCCCGCTGCTGGTCCACTCAGGCCATCGGCGTGTGCCGGAACTTCCGCACCCGCCCCTGCGGCACCCACTCCACCACGTAGAGGTCGCCCTTCGAGTCCACCGTGAGCGCGTGCGGTGCGATGAACTCCGCGCGCTTGTCCTTCTCCTCCTTCGGCACCGCCGCGCCGTCGCCCAGCCGCGCGACGATCTTGCCCGTGCCGTCCAGAATGCTCACCCGCGCGCCCAGCTCCGGCACATAGATGTGGCCCGCGTGCTGGTAGAAGCAACACGGCGCCTTGAAGTCAGGAATCGTCCGGCGATACACGAGGTCGAGCGAGAAAATCTCGATCC
>CAIPBN010000852.1 GCA_903863315.1 uncultured Verrucomicrobiota bacterium
CAGCAAACCCCGATCTGCGCACTAAAGGTGACTTTCATGTCCCTATACCTCGAAGGTTGGGATCCCAAAATAATTGCTTTGAAAAAAGTCTTGCGCCTCCACCTGCTTGAGGTTTAATTGCAATCGATTTGCAACTGAACCGCCACCTCCGCTCCTCGCTAGGGCGACTACTGGTCGCGCTGGTGGTGGCGTGCGCGCTGGTGGTGGTTGGTTTCCTCGCGGTTTCTCCCAAGGCTCATGCCTGCGTCCATGCGCATCATCACGCGCCGGACCACGACTGCTTGGCGAAGCACTTCGGTGACGGCAAGGTGCTGTTGACGGTGCTGGATGCGCCGCTGCCCGGGTTGGGCGCGCTCGTGTTTGCCAAGCCCGTCCCGCCAGCCCCGCTTTTCCTTTCCCCTGACTTCCGTCGGCTCCCCGCCGGCCGTGCTCCGCCGATGGCCTGACTCTCTCAGAGTCGGGTTTGACATCGGTTAGTTGGGCCGCGTTTTGCGGTCCGGTTTGGAGTCGGTAATGAAGTTCATCCATTAAATTCCGCACGCGCGCCGAGGACGGTTTGACCGTGCTCGATGACGACCCTTTGGGACGGGGTTCATAGGTTTCCCCCCGTCCCGATTTGCGAGGAAGCCGGTGGCTGTCGGTTTAAGACTTTTTCCGGCAGCCACCCTTCCCGCTAGGGATTCTCCGCGCCATTCACAGCCGCAGCCGCGTCGGCGCGGCGCTTTCTCGTGAACCTGTTTTTCTCAATTTGTTCCGCCCGACCGCTGTGGTGCAGAGCCACTTCTCGCAGTTCGGGCCGCAGGGGTGCCACATGGCCATGTCCTTCGCCATGCCGGGCACACACCGTCCCTGCGGCCCGTCCTTGCCTCGCTCTGCGCCACTGCCGTCGGGCGGCGGTCCGCCCCTGCTGCCCATGACTGAAGTCATTCAAATTGAGCAACTCGTCGTCACCTACCGGGACGTGGAGGCGCGCGCAACCCGGACCGCCGTGGACCAGCTCACGTTCAAAGTGCGGCCGGGTGAAGTCTTCGGGTTCTTGGGTCCCAATGGCGCGGGTAAAACTTCCACGATGAACGTGCTGCTGGGCTTCACCCCGGCGCAGGGCGGCTTGGCCCGCATCTTTGGCGTGGATGTGCGCGAGCCAATCGCCCGGCAGCGCATCGGCTACCTGCCGGAGATGACTTATTACTACAAGTTCCTCACCGCCGAGGAACTGCTGCGTGCTTACGGCCGCATCTTTGGCCTTTCCCCGGCAGCTATTCGCCGCCGCACCGACGAACTGCTGGCGTTGGTGGAGCTGGAGTCCGCGCGCGGACGCCTCATCCGCACCTACTCCAAGGGCATGCAACAGCGGCTCGGCCTCGCGCAGGCGCTGCTCAACGAACCCGACCTGCTCATCCTCGATGAGCCCACCAGCGGTCTCGATCCGCTCGGGCGCATGAAAGTGCGCGAAATCATTCTGCGCCAGAAAGCGGCCGGCAAGACCGTCTTCTTCTCCTCGCACGAACTGGGCGAGGTGGAATCCGTCTGCGACCGCGTGGCGATTCTGCACCGTGGCCAGCTCCGTGCGTTGGGCACCGTCGCTGAAGTCAGCCGCGGCGACGCCGGCAATTTGGAGCAAGCCTTCCTCCGCATCATCGGCTGGGAAAGTCCGGCCGCACCAGTAACCGCCCAATGAACTCCCGGCCATGACTGCCATCCTTGCGATTGCCCAACTGGTCTTGTTGGAACTGCTCCGGCGGAAGGACGTGTATGTGCTCTTTGTGCTTACCGGCCTCATTACGCTGGTGGCCGGCGCGGCGAACATCTTCGAGGACGCGCGGGTGGTGCGCTATGTGAAGGAAATCTGCCTCACGCTCATCTGGGTCTCGGGTTTTGTGCTGGCGGTGACCACGGCCGCGCGCCAGCTCCCGGCGGAGCGCGAATCTCGCACGCTCTTCACCCTGCTCGCCAAGCCTGTCAGCCGCTGGCAGTTCCTGGCCGGCAAGTTCCTCG
>CAIPBN010000853.1 GCA_903863315.1 uncultured Verrucomicrobiota bacterium
AGACCGGCGCGTTTCGTCCCGCATGGTTTTGGGGCCGTCGGTCAGGAACTGGAACTGGGCCCGGGCGGTGGTTGCGCCGGCCGCCAGCACCAGCGCGGCCAGCGCCAAGGCGGGTCCGGAGGAGGGGAGTTTCATGAATCGTGTTTGCATAAAGCGAGAGTTGTCAGAGGCCGGGCGCTACGGCTGGGCCAGCGTGCGGAGCATTTCCTGAATCGCCCGCTGATACGCCACCCGGGCGCCCTGTTTGTCCCCGCGCGCCAGCAGGATGTCACCCAAAAATCCCCAGGCCCGGCTGGGGTCCTGCGGTTTGCCGGCCACGTAGGCGCGTTGATGCACGGCCGCGCGCTTGAAATCGCGGGCACCGGCCAGCACCTGGGCCGCGAGCTCATGCGTGGCGGCGTCCGCGTTCGCGAGGTAGCGCTGGAGCACGGCGACTGCTTCGCGCCCCCGCTCCGCCCGCACCAGCAGGCGGGCGTAGGCCAGCCCGTGCGAGACTTGCTCCGGGTTTTGCCGGTGGAGCTGCTCATAAAGGCCCATGGCCGCGCGCCAGTTGCCGGTCGCCTCGTAAACGCTGGCCACCGTGGCGGCCAGCCCGAGCTTGTGCACCTGCTCCGGAGTCAGCTCACGCGTCACGAACTGCTCGGCATCCGCGAGCCGCTTCGCCTGGATAAGAAGGCTGAGGTAGAACTTGGCCAGCTCATCCTCCGTGCGCACGTCGGGATGCTGGCGGAGCACGTCGGCGGCCTGGCTGAACTCACCCATGTCCGAAAGCGCATAGGTGAGCTGGCGGCGCAGGGAGGTGTCCTGAGGAAAGCGTTTGACCGCCTGCTCCAGGGCTTCCCGCACGCGCTCGGGGCGGTTGGCCGCGCCCTGGAAATAAGCCAGCCGCTGGTAATCCTTCACCGTGGGCTCGGCGGCGCGCTGCTGCCAGTGTTCCAGCCAGAGCTGCAGGCCGTCTGCCGCCGCATCGAAGAGTCCCATGCTCTCGGCCAGCGTGAGGAAGCCTTCGATGTTGGTCTTGTCCGCGGCGAGGCGGACGAGCCGTTGATAGACTTCCAGCGAACGCGGGTAGTCGTTCAGGCGGAAATGACATTCGGCCAGCGCGCCCAGCGTGGGGACATCCTCCGGCTGCTGGCGCAGGATGCGTTGAAGCACCGGCAGCGCACGCTGGTAATGCGCCAGATCCATCTGCAACTGCGCGTATTCCTTGAGCAGGGTCAGGCTGGCCTTGGGGTCGTCGATGAGCTTGCGGTAATAGAATTCGGCCTGCTCGAAATTGCCGATGGTTCCCTCCAGCCGGGCGAGGAAGGGCGCGAATTTCTGCCGGTCCAGCAAGTCTCCGGCCTCGCCCAGCCCCTTGGCCAGATCGGCGTCACGATACAGGCCCGGTGCCAGCGCGATCAGGCGTTCAATCGCGGACGGCTCCCGCAGCCGCAGGGCGATGAGGTAATGATCGAACGCCTCGTTGGGCCGCGCATTCCACTCGTAGAGCTGCGCGAGCCGCTGGTGGTGCGAACGATCGTTCGGCTCCAGCGCGACGATGCGCTGCAAGGCCGCGATGGCCGCCTTCTGATCGCCTCCGGCCAGGGCCAGTTCCGCCAGGGTCCGCCAGAGCTGGACGTTTTCGGGATCGGCGGCGGCGCGCTTTTGGATTTCCGGCAGCAGATCGCGCAGCCGGTTGGATTCGCGGGCGGTGGTCATCAGCAGGCTGAAGAGGCGGTCGCGCTCGGCCGGCTCCACCACGGTCATCAACTCGTTGATCGCTTCATATGCGAGCGCCGGCTGGCCGGTCTCGCGCAGCAAGCCCACGCGCTCCCACGCGAGCCGGGGCGAAACACGGGTGAGCGGCCGGCCCGCGCGGCGGGCGAATTCATCCACGGCCCGCAAACCCAGCGCCGGCTGGCCACCGGCACGTGCGAGCTGCACGAGCCGCAGCGTGGTGGCATCGGTGGGGCTGGTCTGCCAGTGCGCGGCGTAGATTTGCATCGCCAGCACCGGCTGGGCGGCGGCAAGGGCCTTCTTCACCAAGACCTCGTAAAGCGGCGCGCTCCGGGCCGGTGGCAGCTTGGCCAGCACCGGGCTGATCGACTGGTAGGCCGCCTGTGGGTCCCGCACCGGGTCCAGCAGGGCGGTGATTTCCGCCAGGAAGTCGCTGTCGAACTGGAACGGCTCCGCCAGCTCGCATGCGCGGACCAGCAGGTTGCGCAGGGCCACGGGATCGTCTGCGGCCAGCAGGCGGCATTCGAGTTGGATTTCGAGCAACGCATAGTAGCGGGCCTGTTTGGCGCGCTCGCGGGCCGGCAATTTGCGCAGGGTCTCGATGGCGCGGCCCCAGGCCTTGTCCACGATTTGCCGCTCCAGCAGCCGCCGCTCGGTTGGCACGAGCCACAAGGCGATCAGCACGCAGACCACCGGCAGCGCCAGCAGCAGCTTGGGCGAGAAGACCACATGAGGCTGTTTGTCAGGCCGGGCCATCAGTGGAAGGAAAGACGAAGAGCAGGATTTGGATCAGGATTAGGGGCACGAGAAGAAACCACCAGGTGCCGGACGCGGCGGCTCTTGCTCATAATCCTGCTCACAGCCGCACCTCCACCTGCGCCTCGTTGGGCAGCTCCATGCGCAGGCGTCCGTCCGTGTCACTTTGCCGGGAGGAACTCTGGCCGTTCACGGAGATGCTTGCGGTCGCCCGGGGCGGCAGGCCAGCCAGCGTCACCTGGCACGGGCGGACATCCCGCACGGTGAAGGCGGCCTCGCGCGCGGCCAGCCGGGTGAAGATGATTTCCGCCGTGCTGGCTTCGAGGCGCAGATGCGTCGCCGGACTCGTGGTCAGCGACAACTCCACGCGCGGGGAACCATCGGTATGCACATAGACCGAGTCCGCCACCGCCCGCCAGCCCGTCACCCCGCGGCTGGCGGCGAGATCGGGCACCCCGGCGGACTTGGGCAGGCGGAAGGTGCGGAGGCGGCCTTGATTGGCGAGGATCCAGCGGGTGGCGGACTCCCGGACGATGCGCGTGGCCCGGGCATCGCGCACAATCCCGGCATACTCGGAGGCGGTGAGTGCATGCAGCACCAGCCGGGCGGCCCACACGAACAGGCGGGTGAGCGCGTTGAGCGACGCGAGATTGTCGCCGCTGTAGAAGTGGAAGTAGATGTTCACCGGTTTGAGCCGGCGCGGCGCGTCCATGCGCTCGAAGCCGTCCTGCGCCAGCACGAACCCGCCGAAGAACGGCGACACCGTGTCCCCGCTCACCGCCCAGCGCTCACGGTAGATGTTCTCGTTTTCATTGGCGGCGGTGACTTGCAGCTCGTCCGCCCACGGGAGCGCCCGGGCCGAAACGCGGGTGACCGAAGGGCGCTTGCGGCTCATGGCCGTCTCGCCGCCGTTCATGTTCTCGATGCCCAGCTCGCGCACTATCCGCAGGGCTTCAGGCCAGGGGCGGCAGTTGCCGGACCAGAGGAAAATTTTGACCCGCTTGCCCGGCGGACACAGCTCCTGCTCGATGTAACGGATGGAACCGGTGATTTCCCGTTGCAGGTCCACGCCGGTTTGGTTCAACGGCTCGGCCAGCAGCAGGTTGGCCCGCTTGTAATCTCGCACCGTGCGGTCCCCGGGATTCCAGTAAAACGGATGCGTGTAGGCGTGCGAGGCCGCCTCGACCTTGGGCAGGGCGAGGACCTCCCGAGCCTGCCGGGTGAGCAGCTCCCCGTCGCCGGGCTTTTGATCCACCACCAGCCCGCGCACCTCGGCCTCGATGAACGACACGGTGAACGGGAAGGGATACTTCTTGATGATCCGCTCCACGATGAGTTCGCCGGAACGCCGGCCTGGCTCCACGCTGGAGCTGTGGCGGAAGCCGTCCCCGTCGATGTGGCTGAAGAAAATCCGCGCCCCATCGCGTGTCGTGGTGTCGGGCACCGGCAGCTCCACGCGGCCCAGCGCGGCATGGAAGAAGTAGAACGGGTCCACCATCCAGAGCTCGTCCAGATCCGGCCGCCGGAAGAGCGTGTAAGGATCCAGCAGCATGCCACCCCAGGGCGCGACGAAGAGCGGGTCAAACTGTGTTCCTTCACTCGCTGCGAGTCCCAGCAGCACCTCGCTGCCGGCCGGCGCGCGCAAGTCGCGGAAGCCGGTTGGCGTCAGGTTGATTGGCGCCTCAAAATTCAACCGGGGGGACTCGGCCCGCTTTTGCAGGCCGGTCACGCGGCGCACGCCCTGACCGGTGCCCTCGCAGCCCAGGGCCTTGAGCAGGCGGGCCAGTTGCGGTGCCTCGTTGAAGGGCAGTTCCCCCATGAAGATGATTTTCCGGCCCCGCTCCTTCTGGGCAATGAGCCAGTCCACGACGGCTCCCTCGGCTCCCTTCGGGAGGTGCAGATAGCGGTCCAGCACCACCGCCGCGTAACGCGCGTCCAGCGTGGCGGGCAGCGCCTGCTGGTGGACGTTCAGGTAATCCACCTCGTAGCCGAGCCACTCCAGCGGCATCTGCGCCACCTGGGCCATGCCGCTGTCGATGGGCCAGCGCACGAGCTCCTCCACGTCGGGGTCCTGATTTCCGAACAGCGTAAGCACATAGCGCGGCACCTCGCCGGGCAATATCGGGCCGGACATCCCCCGGGCGGGCTCCACGGGGCGCGGGGTCGCGGGTGCCACCGGGTTGAACGGCGGCAGGGCGGGCGGCTGGAGCGATGGCTGCACCTGCGGCCGGTTGACCGGCAGCGCCGCCGGGGCCGGACTGCCGCGCGGTCCGAGCCGGGGAGCCAGGAATTTTCCATCCAGCTCCACCGTGCTGACGAAGGGCACGAACCCTGCGGCGGCAATCCGCTTCGCCGTCGCCTCCGCCTGCGCCAGATCCGTTGGGTTCACATAATCCACCACATACACCGGCAGCCCGGTCTTGGTCACGGTGCGGAGGATGTTCAGCAGCCATTCCGTCCCCTCGGGCTCCACGGCCACGTAGCGCTTGTCGGCGAAGTTGAACTTGCGGAACAGCGACTCGACCAGCACGCCGTCCACCGCGCCGGTCAACTGCGCCAGCAGTGGAAAACCGCGGTTGATGATGATCTGATGGCCGGGATATTTCGCCTTGAGCGCCTTGATGAGCCGCACCAAGCCGATGCGGAAGGCGTCCGCCCGCAGTGGATGCTGCCGCTCCAGCAGCTCCACGCTGTCCACCGTGTCGAGGAAGAAGCCGCCGTAGCCCCGCTGCGCCGCGCGTGCGGCCAGCGTGTTCACCACGAAGTCCGTCCAGGCCGGATGCGACACGTCGGCGAAGTCGCCCTGCCACACGTCGTTCTTGCCCAGCAGGGGGATTTTGAGCGCAGCCACCTCGGCGCGATACGGGGCGTCCTTCGCCACCTCCACCACGCTCAGGTAGGCGATGCTGGTGTGGCCGTTGCGCCGGAGCTCCGCCACGTCCACGCGCGCCTCGGGGCTGAGGATGGAGAGGTCATACGCCTGGAGGGCCGCCACGTCCGGCGTTGCGGAGTAGTTGATGCAGAACGTGGCCGCTTGAAGGGACATGGACAAAAGGAGCAGCCCCAAACCAAGCCAGCCCCCAGCGAGAAAACTGGCGGAGCCACGCAGCCGCTGGCGGGACGAACTCATTCGGTAAGCAAGCCTGTGCAGGATAGGAATCCGCCCAAGTGAAGTAAAGCCGCGCTGCGCCCGGCAATGGGAACCGGGCAAGGCCCGCTCAGCCGGATCATGCCCAGCAGCCGAGCGGTGAGTCTCCGCTCCGGAGAACTACGCCAGCACGTCCTTCACCACGTTGCCGAACACATCCGTCAGCCGGTAGTCACGGCCCGCGTGGCGGTAGGTGAGGCGCGTGTGGTCGAAGCCCAGCAGATGCAGCATGGTCGCGTGGAAGTCGTGGACATGGACGCCGTTGGCCGCGACGGCGTTGCCATGCTCGTCGCTCTCCCCGTAGCTGAAGCCGCCCGTGACCCCGCCGCCGGCCATCCAGCAGGTGAACGCCTGCGCATGGTGCTCGCGGCCCTTCGCGTCCTTCGCCGTGTTGAACGGCGTGCGGCCAAACTCCGTGGCCCACACGACCAGGGTGTCTTTCAACATGTCGCGGCTCTTCAAATCCTTCAGCAGCGCGGCCATCGGCTGGTCCACGTTGCGCGCGAGCGGGGCATGACCGGCCATGTCCCCGTGCGCGTCCCAGTTGCCGGACGCGCCGGTGTCAATCAACTCGATGAAGCGCACGCCGCGCTCCGCCAGCCGGCGCGCGATGAGGCACTGCCACGCGAAGCCCTTCGTGCTTCCGCGCTCGAGGCCGTAGAGCTTGTGCGTCTCGTCCGTCTCCTTCTTCAAGTCGAAGGCCTCCGGAGCGGCGGCCTGCATTCCGTAAGCGGTCTCGAAGGACGTGATGCGAGCTGCGAGCTGCGCGTCGTTGCCGCGCGCGAGCAGGTGCTTCTGGTTGAACGCCGCGCCGAGGCCCAATTCCATTTCCTGTAACTCGGAGTCCGTGATGCGCCGATTCATGTTCGGCACCGGCTCCGGGCCGGGCACCACGCGCGTGCCCTGATGGCAGCCGGGGAGAAAATCCGCCGACCACACCTGCCCGCCGGCATACGGCATGGCGGGCGCGATGACCATGAAGCTCGGCAAGTTCGCGTTCTCCGTGCCGAGGCCGTAGCTCACCCACGAGCCGACGCTGGGCCGCGTGAACGTGACCGAGCCGGTGTGGATGCCCAGCGTGGCCTGCGCGTGGTCCGCGTGGTCGTTGAACATCGAGCGGATGAGACAGAGGTCGTCCGCGCACTCGGCGGTCTTGGGAAACAGCTCGCTGATCCACAGGCCGGACTGCCCGCGTTGTTTGAACTCCCAGCCGGGCTTCTTGTAAAACTTCACCTCGCTTCGGTTGTTCAGCGCGAAGGCCTCCAGCATCTTCTTCGGCACCTGATACGGCTGGTTGTGGTCGGCGATGAGGCGCGGCTTGTAATCCCACGAGTCCACATGCGACGCGCCGCCACTCATGTGCAGGAAGATGACGCGCTTGGCCTTGGGCGTGAAATGCGGCTGCTTCGGCGCAAGCGGGTCGGTGGATGCGGCGGCGGCACTGGCGGCGCGCTTCGCATCGGCGGCGAGCAGGTCGGAGACGATGCCCGGCAGCAGGAGCGAACTCCCGGCGAGCGAGCGGATGGCGCTCCGACGTGTGAGGGTGTGAGATTGTGAGGGTATGAGAGGGATCATCGGAGCGTCCATTGGTTTGCGTTCGTAATCATCCGCACGAGCATGGCGATGATGCTGTCGAAGGTTTTGTAGAGTTTGGTGGCGACTGCACGTTCGAGGTAGCCGCATTCCACGGCAAACTGAAGCCAAGTCTGGGTCTCTGCCGCCTCTGCCTCGCACTCGCCCAGCTTGCTGATGAATGCGGCCTCATAGCGGCGCTTGCGCCAAGCCTCGGCCAGGTTCGCGCAGACCGAACGCGACGAGCGCCGCATCTGGTCTGTGAGCGAGTAGGTTTCCTCCTTTGGAAAGCGTTTACTCAACTCGAACACCTCCATCGCCGCCGCAAACGCCAGCCGATACACCTCCAAGTCGGTGTGCCGCTTCACCAACACCTTGCGCACTAGATTTGGCTGCTCACTCATACTCTCACACCCTCGCACCCTCACACCTCGCAACAGGCGCACGAAAGCCTTCACGACCACTCATTGGCCACTTCGTCATCACGGAAACAACTCCATCAAGGCATCGGCAAAAATTTTCATGCCGCGCGGGTCGGGGTGGTTAATCGAGTTCAGCATCAGCGTGTTGTAGGGAATGCCTTGCCGCCAGAGTCGGCCGTAGCGCAGCGACGCGTCAGCCAGAGCGACCGAATGCTTCGCGGTGAAGGCTCGCAGGCCGGCGACATAGGGACGCGGGTCATTGTCCACGTCCCGCTCGCGGGTCAGGCCCATCCAGTCGGGGCGGACGTAGTGCGGCGTGAGGATGATCCATTCCGCGCCGATGCCGGTGAAGTCCGCGAGCAGCTTGCTGTAGCGCTCTTCGACCGCCGCCGGGTTCAGGCCCGCGTCGTTCACGAACTCGGACACCACGAGGTCCGGCTTCGCGCCGAGCACCTTCTCGCGATAGTTGTGCAGACTGCCGGGCGGCTCATTGAGATAGCTGCCGGTGTTGCGCCCGCCCCAAGCCTCGGTGACGAGCTCAATCTTTGCCTGCGGGAAACGCTCGCGCAGCCGTGCGACGAACTGCTCCTGCCAACGCTCCTTCGCCGGATTCGGCACGTAGGTTCCCACCGTCACGCTGTCGCCCCACGCGAGCAGGCGGAGCGGCTCGCCGGAGCGGAGCTTCTTCAGCGCTTTGGGCACACGTTGCTCGGCGACGGTGGGGTTGGGCTTCTTCGGCTCGGGGTAAGCCGCTTCTAGCACAGGGAAGAGATGCTCTGGTGCAAGCTTGGCGATGCGGCCGGGC
>CAIPBN010000854.1 GCA_903863315.1 uncultured Verrucomicrobiota bacterium
ACCAAGAGTTGCGCCTCTTCCAACGCGGGCAACGACGCATCCAGCTTTTCCGCCACGAGCGAGACGAAGCGCGCGCCGGTCTGGCGGCAGGCGGCGTCCCAGCCTTCGCGATGGCGGGCGAGCGCATCGCGGAACTGCGCGGCGACCGTGGCATCCACGAAGATTTCGCGTTCCTCGCCGGTCTCGCTGTCCACGAGCTGGATGTTGCCGTGCTCAGGCGGCTCGGTGTCGGCTTGGGCGAGGAGTTGCACGACGAAGACGGCGGCGGCTCCGTCGGCAAGGCGACGCAGGATGGACAGCGGCTCGACGGGCCACATGAGGTCGCTGATGAGCACGCGGATGCCGAGGCGGCGCAGGCGCGGCGGAAGGATGGCGAAGGCTTCGTCGAGCGGGCGGCGGCTGGTGAAGGCGAGGCCGTCCCACGCGGAGGGGAGCAGCGTGTCGTTGGCGGCGCGATGGAAGCCATCGCCCGCCAGCCAGGTGGCGTGCGTGCAATGGCCGTTCTCCGCCGCCGTGCCGAGCAGCGCGGCGAGACGCAGGGTGGCGGCGGACTTCGGCGAGTTCTCCAGGTCCATCGAGCGCGAGGCGTCGAGGAGCAGGTCGAGGTGCGGGTTCACCTCTTCGCGGAAGAGTTTGATGGTGAGCCGGTCGGTGCGGGCGAAGACGTTCCAGTCAATCGTGCGGAGGTCGTCGCCGGGCTGGTATTCGCGATAGTCTTGGAAGTCGATGGAGTTGCCCGCGCGGCGGCCAAGCTGGCTGCCGGTCATGCCCGCGAGCGCGGTCTGTGGCACCGCGAGCGCGTAACGCTGGCCGAGGGCTTCGCCGGAGAAGAGATGCTCGCGGGTGGACATGGGAGTTCAACGCCAAGGTGCCAAGGCGCAGAGATGCAACGAGGGGGAAACGTCCAACGTCCAACGTTCAACGCTCAACTCCGCGCCTTTGCGCCTTTGCGTCCTTGCGTTCAAGGCGGCTCCACTCATGACAACGGCGGCGGTGTGGCAACTACGGGCGGGACGGCTGTGACTTCTCGGCGCAGCGGTTGGAAGGCCGCGCGTTGGGCGAAGAACCATTTCAGGTTCAACACGACGCCGATGGCGACCATCACGAGAGCGCAGAGCTGGTGATCCACGATGAAGCTGCGATCCTTCATCGCGAAGACGTTGAAGATGTTGCCGAGCTGGCGCTCTTGCAGGGCGTCCCACGAGAGCTTGTTGAGGAAGAACAACACCAAGTTCGGCACGATGGCCCACAGCGCGGGCAGCGCGACGGCACAGAGCGCAGCGAAGATGGGCGGGCGATGCGGTTGGAAGCGGCGGTGGATGAACAGGCCGAACAGCACATAGGCCAGTGCGTAAAGGAAGAACGCAATCTCCACGACCACCAGTTCATCCGGGTTGGAGCCGGACATCCGGTGCGTCGCGCTCCGGCCTGCCCAAAGCGTGGACAGCGTGTCGAGCAGCTTGCCCTCCAACATCAGGCTGGACAGGAGAACGGTCGCGACCCCGAGCAGGACCGTCCAGGCCAGTCCGCCCGCCGTGCCGCTGTAAAAGAAGAAGGCGAGCGAGCGCTTCAGGTCGGACTCGGGAACCGTGCGACGGATGCGGACGCTCTGGTCGTCGCCTTCTGCGGCGGAGATGAGCAACGAAAGAGTGAGCGCACCGATGGCAAAGGAGGACCAGGCGGCAACCGGCCAAGGGCTGGCCTCGAACACGGCCCAAATCACCGCCACAATGAGCGTGAGCAGCCACGCACCCGTGGCGTAACTCCGCAGCGGCAACGCGCGATTTGCCGAGGCGGGTGACACCAGCGCAATGGCGGCGAGGTGCAGAAAACCAAACAGCAGCAGCCCGATGAACAGCAGGCTCAACGCCGGCCCCCAAAAGTTCCACGTCCCCAGCCGGCTGCCGACACCTTCGCGCATCATCTCCATGGACAACGCGGTCATCATGCCGACCAGGCTCATCATGAAGCCGCCCGCCGGCAGACCGACGAGGAGCTTCAGCCCTTTGCTCGCGGGGAGGCAGGAGAGGAAGATCGCGGTTTGCAGGGAG
>CAIPBN010000855.1 GCA_903863315.1 uncultured Verrucomicrobiota bacterium
CCTCGGAGCCGCACCGTGTCGCTGAATTTCGGCGGCAACTCACCGCTCTCCTCGCCGGCAACCCAACCGCACGCCCGTAAAATTTTTCCCCGCTCGAAACATGATCCGACAGCTCTCCATTTTCCTCGGCCTTGGTCTTCCCATTGTCGCCGCCCTGCAGGCTTCTGCGGCTGAACCGCCCGCCAAGGTGAGTTCGTTCATTGAGAACCGCTGCTTCGACTGCCACGACTCGGACACGAGGAAGGGCAATCTCGACCTCACGGCGTTGAAGGCGGACTTCGCCGACGTCGATACTTTTGCCCGCTGGGTGAAGGTGCATGACCGCGTGCGCGCGGGCGAGATGCCGCCGAAGAAAGCGGACCAGCCATCCGCCGCGGAACGTGACACCGTGCTCAAGGCTCTCGCCACCGGGCTCTCCGCCGCCGACACGCAACGCCAGCGCCAGTATGGGCGCGTGGCCATGCGCCGCCTGAACCGCGCGGAGTATGAGAGCACCATCCGCGACCTCTTTGCCCTGCCTGGGCTGCAAGTGCGCGAGATGCTGCCGGAGGATGGACGGCTCGACGGCTTCGACAAAGCCAGCGCCGCACTCGACATCTCCGCGGTGCAGTTGGGCAAGTATCTCGAAGCTGCCGATTTCGTGCTCGATGCCGCCATCGCACACCAGGACAAGCCGATGGTCTGGAAACAGCATTTCAGGCGCATTGGTGGCCTCGCGCAATTCGGCGAAACCTCCTTTCCCATCAAGAATGGCAAGGCCGACATGGAGCTTCTCAAGGAGATGGTGCGAAAGCGCGAAGATGGCAAAAGCATGCGGCTGCAAGAACGGGAACCGCTGTTGCAGACCATGGAGTCGCTTGGCTTCATCACCCATGCGCGCGAATCGTGGCGGCCCGACGTCGAGACCTTTTCGCCCTTCCACTCCGGCTTCTATCGGCTGCGGACTTCAGTCTGGAGTTACGATTATAACCACGGCGACCTGGCTCCGACGCAGCGCATGCAATCGCTCGCACTGAGCGCTGGTGGCCGCCTGCTGGCACATTTCGATGCCCCGTCGCTGAAACCTCAGCAGCATGAAATCGTCGTCTGGCTGAACGCTGGCGAGACGCTCGAACTCAATGCCGCGAATCTCTGGGCCAATTACAACAACGTGTTCAATTACGAAGGCCCGGGCGTGGCGGTGGACTATGTGGACGTCGAAGGCCCGCTGCACGACACATGGCCTCCGGAAAGTCATCGGCGGCTCTTTGGCAAGCTGCCCATCGCGGAACTGAATGTGCGCAAAGACAGGAACCCGCCTGAGAGCTATCCGCGCCAACCCGCGCCGGTTCCCCGTCCACCAGGAGCGCGGCCTCATCACATTGACGGGAATGAGTTTCAGAAATGGCAGCCGGTGTGGACTGTCGCCGCGCCCCGCCCCGCCGAGGATTGCGAGCAGCTCTTGAACGACTTCCTGCCTCGTGCCTTTCGACGGCCCGTGCCTCCGGATGAAGTCGCGGTCTATGTGCAGATAGCTCGCGAACGCATCGCAGCGGGTGACTTCTTTGAGACCGCCATGCGTGCGGCCTATCGCGTGGCGCTCTGTTCGCCCGACTTTCTATTTTTGCAGGAGCCGCCAGCCGACCCGAAGGACCCGACCCGGCTCGATGGCTACGCGCTGGCTTCGCGTCTTTCCTATTTTCTCTGGAACTCGATGCCCGATGAAGAGCTTCTCAAGCACGCGGAGAAACGGACGCTGAATGGTCTGCTCGCGCAACAGACGGACCGGCTGCTCACCGACGGGAAGTCCGACCGCTTCATCGAGGACTTCCTCAATCAATGGGTCGAGCTGCGGAAAATCGATTTCACCAGCCCCGACCAGAAGCTTTACCCCGAATTCCGCCCGGACTTGCGCGATGCCATGCTGGCCGAGACACGCGCCTTCTTCCGCGAGATGCTCACGCAGAATCTCAGCATCGCGCATCTCATCGACTCCGATTTTCTGACCATCAACCAACGCCTCGCCGAGCACTACGGCATCCCCGGCGTCGAGGGCAGCGCCATCCGCCGCGTGCCGCGGCCCGCCGGAAGCCCGCGCGGCGGCCTGCTCACCCAGGGCGCCATCTTAAAGGTCACCGCCAATGGCACGACCTCCTCCCCCGTGCTCCGCGGTGCGTGGGTGATGAACCACATCCTCGGGCGCGCGCCGCAACCTCCGCCGCCCGATGTGCCCGCCGCGGACCCCGACATTCGCGGCACGACCACCATTCGCGAGCAGCTCGACAAACATCGCCACGACGCCGTCTGCGCGTCCTGCCACGCCAATATCGACCCACCCGGATTCGCGCTCGAGAACTTCGACGTCATCGGCGGCTGGCGCACGCAGTATCGTTTTGTCGGCGAGAAAGTGGATGACCCCGCGCAGCGCAAGGGCAGCGACCCTGCGAAGGCGCTCTTCCTCGGCGTCGGCGTGAAACAATGGGAGCATGTGCTCAACAACGTCCGCCTCGGCCTGCCCGTGGATGCCACCGGCACCACGCCCGACGGCCAGGCCTTCAAGGACATTTACGACTTCAAACGCATCCTGCTCGCCCGGCAGGAAACCATCGCCCGGGGGCTCGTCGAGCGTCTCATCCTTTACGCCACCGGTGCGCCCGTGAGCTTCGCCGACCGCGCCCAGGTGGATGCGATTTTGAAGAAGAGCCAACCCGGCGGTTACGGACTGCGAACGCTCGTGCGCGAAGTCATTCTCAATCAATACATCTTCCAGAGGAAATAACCATGCACATCCCCACTGCCACAGCCATCTCACGCCGCAGCTTCCTTCGCGCAGCAGGTGTCACGCTCGCACTACCCGCTCTCGAAGCGATGCGGCCCACACTCGGCCGGGCAGCCGCCGCCGAGGCTCCGAGGCGGCTCGTCACCATCCAGACAAACATGGGCATCATGCCCCATCTCTTTTTTCCGCAGCAGGCGGGCCGCGGATACGAG
>CAIPBN010000856.1 GCA_903863315.1 uncultured Verrucomicrobiota bacterium
CACGCTGCTGGGCGACCTGCTGGACGCGGTGGCGAACAAGTATGAGCGGCTCTACAACTTCCCGGCCCTCTCCCCGACGATGAACAACCTGGCGACGACCCTCCAGCAGCGGATGAACTACAACGCCTCCGGCGTGGTGGCGACGCGGAACGCGAACAACACCCTCACCCTCACGGTGACCAAGGCGGCGCGCATCCCGGTGACCGGTCTGGTCAATGGCGGCGTGGTCAGCTTCACGGGTGTGAAGCCGACGATCAGCAGCGAGACGTATGCGGGCCAACGGATCACCTATGTGACGCTGGCCGCTGGTGCGAGCGTGACGCTCAAGCTGAAGTAGTTCTCGGCGATACCAGACCCGGGGGGGCATCAACCCTCAACGCAACAATGAACGACAGACTGCCATGAATCGAGACCGCCGCCACCGGCTGCCACCGGTGGCGGTTTCACGAGGCGCAGTGCGCCTTCAAACCCTTCGACAACCCGCTGGTTGACATATGGCTGTGGACGAGCGGGCTGACAAGGCAGAAGACAGAGCACCGGCGCGGAAACTGCCTTTCCGCGCCGGTGGGTTTTCATGAGCAGCAGTGATTCCTTTCGGCGTCGTTTAATCCAAGTTCGCCCTGAGCCCGGGCGGAGGCGTCAGCACCGGCTGATTTTGGCTCGCCAACCGGGTAAAATCCGGTGAACTACCAAGGCTTGCTATTGCACATTCAACAATTCCGACGGCGCACCGGTTGGGCGACGGCAGCCGTGTTGCTCTTCCTCCTCGCGCCGGTCGGGTTCTGGCCTGGCAGCGACGCGATGGCGCAGTCGGGAAAGTTCGCTGCCACGAAGGAGAAGCCTTTCAGCAACTCACTTGGCATGAAGTTCGTCCCCGTGGCGGGCACGCCGATCTTGATGAGCGTCTATGAGACCCGGGTGGCGGACTACATGCCGTTCGCCGATTCATTTTCGAAGCACGATTGGGCCGCCTTGGGATATGCGGGGAAGAACAATCACCCCATTGCCAATGTGACTTGGGAGGAGGCCGCCGCCTATTGCCGCTGGCTCACGGAGAAGGAACGCAAGGCCGGGACCCTGGGCAGCAAGGACCGCTATCGCCTGCCCACGGATGCCGAGTGGAGCGCGGCGGCCGGCAAGAGCAAATATCCTTGGGGCGAGAGCTGGCCCAAGATTGCCGACTGGCCCAAACTGCCCGGCTACAAGCCGTCTGAGGGCGACAACACCGCCCCGGTCGGCAGTCATGCGGCCAACCCGCTTGGCATCCACGACCTCGGCGGGAATGTCTTTGAATGGGTCAACGACTGGTATGTGAAAACCATGAACGACCAAAAGATCCGCCAGGAGGACAAGAAGCTGAATGAGGACGGTGGCGGGCGAAAGTTCAAGGTGCTGCGGGGTGCATCCTGGGTGTTTTGGGATTCAACCAGCCTCCAGAACGCTTGCCGGCACCTGGCGTTGCCTGGTGGGCGCGGTGGTCTGTATGGCTTCCGCTGTGTGCTGGAGCCGGATGGCGACAAATGACTTGCCCGTGATGCGCACTCTCACCAGTTTGATTGCCGCCCTGCGGGTGTCTGAACTCTGAAAGCCCATGCCTGCCTTCCTCAAATGCACTTGCGAACACTGCGGCGGCCGCATCGAGTATCCCGCCGAAGCGGTCGGCGCGAACGTGCCGTGTCCGCATTGCCAGCGCGAAACGCCGTTGAAGCTCGACGCCGGGGAGCCGGCTGAGGGGGTGAGCGTGGGCGGGGCCAAGTGGAAACTGGTTGCCGGCGCGCTGGTCGCCAGCTTGGTGCTCGTTGGGGCCTTGTGGGCGGGAGCCGGTTGGTTGAAGAAGAAGCGCGAGAGCGGCACCCCGGTAGCCACTTCGGGCAAACCCGCCGCTGCTGCCCCGGCGAGTAGCGGTTCCTCCTCGTCTGCGGTGCAGCTCGATCTGCCCAAGGCGGTCACCCCGGTGGTGGCCAAATTCCAGAATGGTTTTACCGCCCAGCAGATTCGCAATGGGCGCGATCTGTTCGGCGGGGCTTGCACGGAATGTCACCGCCAATACGATCCCGCCACCTACAATGACACGGAGTGGGAGCGCACCATTGGCGGGATGCGCGGCAAGGCGAAGCTGCGAGGCAAGCAGAGTGACGAGCTGGACACCTTCGTCCGGACAGTTCGGAATTAGACCCGCCTCCTCGTTCTGGTGAGCCGGAGCGGCCTGGGTCTGCCTCAGCTTTTCACCTGGGCGAGGCAGTGCGTGAGGTAGGGCAGGAGCTGCTTCTTGCGGGAGACCACCCCGTCGAGCTGGAAGATGCCGGGTTCGAGTTGCGGGTAGTCTACCTTGTCCACGAACGCCTTCGCGCCAGCCACCAGCAGCAGGGAACCCTGCAACACCACGTCGGTCACGAGCAGGGTGGCGATGAAATAGCCCTTCTGCTCGCGGTATTCTTCCAACGCGGTCAGCACGTCCGCTTTGCGCTTCCAGAACTGGTCGAAGCCCAATTCCTCAATTTGTGCCACACTGAAGGTCCGGCCGTTCTCCACGTATTCCTTGCAGTCAGTGGTGATGGCCTGGGCGGAGGGCTTGGTGGTCAGCAGCGAGCCGGAGGCGAAGAGCTTTTCCGTGAATTCGGTGGCGTTCACTCCGGCGATTTTTTCCAGCTTCGCGAGGATCTCCGCGTCCCGCGCCGTGGTGGTGGGGGAAGTGAGGTTGAGTGTGTCGGACACCAGGCCGGCGAGCAGCAGACCTGCGATGCTGGACGTCAGCTCGACGCCGTAGCGGAAGAAGCAGTCGGCCACGATGGTGCTGGTGGAGCCCACGGGCTCATTGCGGAACAAGATCGGCTGCTGCGTGGTCAGGGCTCCGATGCGGTGATGGTCGATGATTTCCAGAATCTCCACCTTGTCGGCGCCGGCAACGGCCTGGGAAAGCTCGTTGTGGTCCACCAGGATCAGCTTGCGGTCCACCTTCTTGAGGAAGTCGGACTTGGACAGGATGCCCACCGTGCGGCCGGACTGATCCAGCACCGGGAACGCTTGAAATGCGGAGGCGGTGGCGACCGGCTGCACGTCCACCAGCGACTCGTCCTCACGGAAGGTCAGAAAGTGCTCGTGGAGCATGTGGCTCACCGAGATGGCTCCGCGGCACAGCATCGCGGTGGTGGCGCTGTCGTGCGGGGAGACGACCAGGCTCACCTCGTTCTTCCGGGCGGCATCCAGAGTTTTAGCTTCCACCTGCAAGCCACCGGTGACAATGACCAGCCGGACGCGTTCGCGAATGGCCAGATTCTGGATGTCCCAACGATCCCCGACCACGACGGCGAGTTTCTCGCGGGGGTAACTGTCGAGGCGCTCGGCGAAGGATTCGAGACTCATCGCCCCTACCATCAGGATCAGATCTTCCTCGTGGTCCGGGTCGATGGAGAACAGCAGGTTGCCATCGAGCGTCCGTGCCAACTGGCGCACGGAGGCCACGACGCGGCGCGAGTCGAAGAGCCGGCTGCCGGCGGGGAAGAAGAACTTGCTCAGCTTGAACAGTGAGAGCAGGCCGCGACAGGAGCGGTCCTCGTTGAGCACGGGCAGCACGCGGATGTTGCGATCATCCATGATGCCCAGGGCCTCCGAGACGGAGGCGGAGGGCGGCACGGCCACGACGTTGGATTGCATCACGTCGCGGACCTTGGGCGAGACGTCCGATACAAACCGCGGTGGCGGGACGAGAAAGGACTTGAGGACGAAATCAATGCGGTCGTTCGTGTCCCCGCAGCGCGCGGCTTCCACGTTGCGCATGCCGGTGCGGCGCTTGAAGTCCGCGTAGCCGATTGCGGAACAGATCGCGTCTGTGTCGGGATTGCGGTGACCAATGACAAGAATGTCGCTCATGAGTGCCCGGGGAGAGTGTCCGAGGCGGGACTGCAATAGCCGCTGAACCACCGGGTCGCAACTCTGAATGTGTTGCGTGTTGGGAGTCCTTCAACCGGATTATTCCACTGGCACGGCACGATAAAAGCGCCGCAAGGAGGTCGGCGAGGCAGCGTCGAAATAGATGTAGGGCCTAGTCGGGAGGGCGATGTTGGTCAGCACGATCCAGTTGGTGGTCGGCGTGTTTACATCAGTGGTGTAGTCCACCCGATACTGGCTGTTCAGCGGGCCATCAATCACCACACCGGCAAACATCTTCAGATCCACCAAGGCGAGGCTGGCCGAATTGGTGATGGAGCCAGCCGCATTGCTGATGACGACGCTGTAAAGACCGGCATCAGCCGAGCTTGCCGCCGGCACCGTGTAGCTGGAACTGTTGGCTCCCGAAATCGGCACCCCGTTCAGCAGCCATTCATACAAAGGGGCTGGCACCCCGCTGGCATTTACCGTGAAGGTAGCAGCCCGCCCGCTCCCGACAGTTCGGCTGATTGCGCTCTCATTGAGCCCCGGTGGAACATAGACCGTCAGCGTGGCGACCGCGCTGGTGGCTGATCCGCTGGTGCTGGTGGCCACGAGATCATAATTTCCGACGTTGCCTAGTTGGGCATTGGTCACCGTGAACTGGCTGGCATTTGCATTCAGGATGGGTGTTCCCTCGAAGCGCCATTGGTAGCTCAACGGCGGCGTGCCGGTGGCCACTGCACTGAAAAGGACGTTGCTGCCGGCGATGACAGTTCTGCTCTGCGGTTGACTGGTGAAGCTGACGTCATTGGTCCCCAGCGCCAGCAACGAAAGGCTCGTTGGGGTGTAAACCGGATTGAAGTAGCGTCCGCTGCCCACGAGCAACCCGCTGGTATCAGCGAAGGCACCGCTGGAAGAGCCAAACGTCATCACGGTGAAACTGGCGTTGGTGTCCGGCCGGAAGCCATTCAAGAGCACCGCCGCCAGCCGACCCGTCAGCGGGGCGTTGTCGGTGGTGCGGATGCGGCCAA
>CAIPBN010000857.1 GCA_903863315.1 uncultured Verrucomicrobiota bacterium
CCAGCGGCGGATGACGGCGCGGGATTGGCTTTGTCCCGGATGTCCGCCCTCGGCGCGGAGGAGGAGGTGGCCGAATTCCTTGTCCGGGAAGTCACGGCCCACCTGCCACTGACCGCCGGTGAAGAACGCAAACGGCGTGAAGCTCTTCACGCGCTTCGTGGTCTCGTCAAACTCGCCATAACCGTAGTGCCAGCCAGCGTTTGGTGCGGATTCGGCGGCATCTTCACCGGGCGCGGCGAGGAACGCCTTCGCCATCGTCACTTCATCGGCAGCGGGGCGGCGCTGGTAAATCGTCTCGTAGAGGAAGCCGATGCGAGCGTCGTCGCTGGTGAACTTCTTGAAGTCGTCACGGGCGGCGAGGGCTTGCGCCTGTTGCAGCACAAACGGCGCATTCATCAAGTAAAGCGCCTGCTGCGGCACGGTGGTCTGAAAGCGTTGCGACGCGCTCACGTCCGGGCTGGCGAAGTCGAACGTGCGGAACATCGCGGGGAGGTTCTGGCGGTCAATGTATCCGTAGGCTGTGCGCCGCGTGGCGAAGGGCTGCGCGGTCAGGTCCACGGGCAGGCCGCCGGGCGTGAGGTCGAGCTTGCCGGACGCGAGCAGGAGTGAGTCGCGGAGCTGCTCGAAGTCGAGGCGCTGGCGGTTGAACTTCCAGAGCAAGGTGTTCGCAGGGTCGGCCTTCACGCACTCGGCACGGTCATCACTGGCCTGCTGGTAGGTCGCGGAGAGCATGATGACCTTGTGCAGCTTCTTGATGCTCCAGCCGTCGGCTACAAAACGCGTCGCCAGCCAGTCGAGCAACTCAGGATGCGTCGGTGGGTCGGCGCGCACGCCAAAGTCACTGGGCGTGCGGACGAGACCCGCGCCGAAGTGCCAGGTCCAGACACGGTTCACTAGGACGCGTGCGGTCAGCGGGTTGTCCTTGCTGGCAATGGCTCTCGCCAGTTCGAGGCGGCCGCTGGACTTGGCCGGGAACGGCACGGCCTGACCGAGTGACGCAACTTTCGGAAAACCACGCTCGACCTCGGGACCGCGATTACCCGGGTTGCCCCGCACGAAGACGTAGGGCTTCGTGGGTGAATCGCGGTCCACCAGCGCCATCGCGCGCGGCGGTGCGCCAGGATGCGTGGCGTCCACCTCGTCCACCTTGGCCTTCAACTGGCGCAAACGCGGGCGGGCGTCTTCGAGCAAGGTGTCGTTCTCCGGGGCTGGTAGATTTGGCGGCGCATCGTCGGCACGCAACGCGAGGCGCAAGGCTTCCTTGTCCTTGTCTGCATGTGGAGTGCCGGCGTCGGCGTCAGTGAGCAGCTTGCCATAGCGCTCGGCGACTTCCTTCATTGTTTTGGGAGCGGTTTTGAACGCAGCGGCGACGGCAGGGGAACAGCCAGCCGGCAAAGTGACCTTCGCCGCCTCTTCGGCAAACTTGTCATCTGGCAGCTTTGCGTAAACGTGCCACAGCGACCAAACCGGGTCGGGCGTCTTCGCGCTCGCGGACTTGGCGAGGTAATCCTGCCAGCGACGCACGGCGGTGGGGACGAGCTTGCGCTCCTGAAAATACTTGTCGCGGTTTTGGCGGCTTGCAGTGGCAGAAGCGCGGGCGACTATGGGGTCCACCTCGTCTGCGGCGAGCAGGTAGTCGGCGGTGCGTTTGCGGAGCATGGCGACCTGCTTGTCGAGCTGCTCGACGCGGTATTTCTCCATCTCGTCCTCGCGCTTCTTCTTCTCGGCAAGATAGGCGGCGTGCGACGCACCATCAGGCTTGATGCCCAGCAGTGGTTTTTCCGCCGGCTCCTGGCTGGAGGCGAAGACGCCGTAGAGACTGTAATACTCCGCCGTCGAGACGGGGTCGTATTTGTGGTCGTGGCAGCGCGCACACTGCGCGGTCAGGCCCATCGTGCCGCGCGTCACCACGTCGATGCGGTCGTCAATGATGTCGTTGACGTTGTTTAGGAAGCGGCGGCCCAGAGTGAGAAAGCCGAGGCCAGCAAGCGCGCGCTTGTCCTCGCCGAGTTGAAGCTGGTCGGCGGCAATCTGCTCGGTGAGGAAACGATCGTAGGGCGTGTCGTCGTTGAAGCTGCGGATG
This sequence comes from uncultured Verrucomicrobiota bacterium, assembly GCA_903863315.1. Lineage (GTDB taxonomy): Bacteria > Verrucomicrobiota > Verrucomicrobiia > Limisphaerales > SXTU01 > SXTU01. The sequence continues at coordinate 2,084 of CAIPBN010000857.1, forward strand.
ACGTAGTCGCGGTAAGTGTAGCTGAAGGCGAAGCGCCGCTGCTCGTCGCCGGCGAGGTAGCCCTTGGTGTCCGCATAGCGCGCGACATCAAGCCAGTGACGGCCCCAGCGCTCTCCATAACGCGGCGAGGCGAGAAGTTTGTCCACGAGCTTCGCGAAGGCATCGGGTGACTTGTCCGCGACGAACGCCTCGACCTCGGCCATCGAAGGCGGCAGGCCGTGCAGATCGAAGTAAGCGCGGCGGATGAGCGTGCGTTTGTCGGCAGGCGGCGATGGAAGCCATTTCTTCTCGGCCAACTTGGCGGCGACGAAGGCGTCTATGGGACTTTGAACCTTGAACTTTGAACCTTGAACTTGAGGAACCTTCGGCTCCTTCACCGGCTGGAACGCCCAATGATTCTTCACCACGTTCGGGTCCGAGAGCGGCGGACCGGAGGGCTTGCCGGTGCGCGGGTCGGGTGCGCCGAGGCGGACCCATTCCTCGAAGAGCGCGATTTGCTGGGCCGTGAGCTGCTTGCCCTTCGGCGGCATCTGGAGGTCTTTGTCCGCATAACGAATCGCGCGGATGAACAGCGACTTCTCCGGCTGGCCAGGGACGATGGCGGG
>CAIPBN010000858.1 GCA_903863315.1 uncultured Verrucomicrobiota bacterium
AACAACAGATTTTTGCTCGTGGCTCGAGATAACATCTTTCCGTTCAACCGCGCCTCCACTTTGTTACAAACTGTAAAGGCAGCAGTCCTCGTCTATAGCGCCAGTGCCGAGGAAAAGTTGATCAAACCACAACTGATCCAGCATCGCTTCAGCAAAACCCCTTACCAACGAAACACTTTGCGGCCGAAGATGTCCGCCAAGCAGCGTCAGTTTCAGATCGTGAACTCTCACCAACACCTGCGCAATCGTCAAGCAATTTGTGAAGACCGAAAACGGATCGTGTCCCTGGGCGTGGTGTAGGTTGTGACTGAGGTGGTCACCGGCGTTTTCCGGCTAGGGTCTGGTTGCTAACGCCACCCTTGACCGGAGATTGCACCAATGACCGACGAGATGATGAACCTGCGGGCGCTTGTTGAGAAGACGCCCGATGCCGATCTGTTGCGCGAGATGATCGGTTTTGCCGCTGAACGGTTGATGGAGCTGGAGGTGGGCGCTACGACTGGCGCTGCCTTTGGTGAGAAGAACCCGTTGCGCCTGGCACAGCGCAATGGTTACCGCGACCGGGACTGGGAGACGCGGGCTGGGACTGTCGAGTTGCGCATCCCCAAGCTGCGGACAGGCTCGTATTTCCCGGGCTTTCTGGAGCCGCGCCGGATGGCTGAGAAGGCTCTGACGGTGGTGATCCAGGAGGCCTATGCTCAAGGCATCTCCACCCGCTCGGTCGACAATCTGGTCAAGGCCATGGGCATGAGCGGGATATCGAAGAGCCAGGTGTCGCGGCTCTGCGAAGAGATTGATGGCAAGGTGAAGGCCTTCCTGGATCGGCCCATCGAAGGTGACTGGCCCTATCTTTGGATCGACGCCACCTACCTCAAGGTGCGCCGGGGCGGCCGGATTGTCTCGGTCGCGGTCATCATCGCGGTCGGTGTCAACACCGATGGTCGCCGCGAGGTTTTGGGAATGGATATAGGTACTTCCGAGGCGGAACCGATCTGGAGCGAGTTCTTGCGCAAGCTCACGCGGCGCGGCCTGCGTGGGGTAAAGCTGGTCATCTCTGACGCGCACGAAGGCATCAAGGCCGCCGTCTCCAAGGTGCTCAGCGCCACCTGGCAACGCTGCCGCGTCCACTTCATGCGCAACGTGCTGGCCCATGCCGGAAAGAGCGGGCGAAGGGTCGTCTCAGCCTTCATCGCAACTGCCTTCGCCCAAGACACTGCCGAGACCGCCAGCACACAGTGGCGCGCCGTCACCGACCAGATAAGGCCTAAGGTGCCGAAGCTGGCGACGATCATGGACGAGGCCGAACCCGACGTGCTGGCCTACATGACCTTCCCCAAGGAACACAGAGCCAAGCTGCATTCCACCAATCCGATCGAGCGCCTGAACGGCGAAATCAAGCGCCGCACCGAAGTCGTCGGGATCTTTCCAAATGACGCCGCCATCGCCCGCCTCGTCGGGGCTCTGCTGCTGGAACAGAACGACGAGTGGGCCGTTCAGCGTGCCAGATACATGACGCTGGAAACCATGGCGCCTTTGAGTGATGATCCAATGATCAGCCTGCCCGTCGTGGCACCCTGATCAAGCAGGCCCGCGCCCGAAATGGCGGAGATCTTCATGGCCAGCTACACCACGCCGTGGGACACGGTCCGCAGCCGCCCCCTTTGAGCATTCATTTGCGACAATGAACGAACGCAGGCCAAAACTTGTGCTTACGTGCCGGTCTGAGTTTTGAAAGCCGAATTCACCGGCTTGCCATTTGCTCATGTCCATCTGGTAAGTGGCG
>CAIPBN010000859.1 GCA_903863315.1 uncultured Verrucomicrobiota bacterium
CGTGCGCGTCGTGCCGCTCTCCGAACCATCGCTCGGGACGCCGGAGACCTTGGTGATTCCGTCCGGCGGCACGGTCGAGCGCGCGGTGCCCTTCAGTCACGATCTCATGGTCGGCGAGCCCTTTGGCCAATACTCCGTCTTCATGGACCTCCGCGAAAACGGCTCCGATCTGCGCGTGCCTTCCAGTTCGATTCCGCTGACCTGGCAGCTCGATGGCGCGGCCGTCACCGAGCTGCTCCGGGCCGCCGCCGACAAACCGCTCACGGGCGCGCGCAACGCCCCGCTCAAGCTCCTGCGCATCTACCTCGGTGAAATAGCCGCCCCCTTGCACAGTGTGGACACCGCCGCGCTTTCGCATGCCGCTGCCCGGCTGGCGGCCGACCTCCGCACGGCGGCTGCGTTGAAACCACTTTCGCCCAAGCCCGGCCGCGTGGACTTGAGCCTGCGGATCGATCCGGACGGCCAGTTTCATTTCAGCGAGGTCGCCGTGGCTGCCGTTTTCAAGCACCGCGCGCTGCCGGTGGCCGAACAGCTCCGGGAAGTCCTCTCGCTCCGTCATCACTTGGGCTGGGACGTGGGCGTGGGGTTGAAGCCGGAGCCGGCCACGCCGTTGCGTCATGTGGCTGCGGCGCTGGGCGCAATCGCTTCCGTGCGCAATGACCTCGCCGCCGCGCCGGCGACGCCGGTCTTCAACGCTGACTCGACCGCCTTCGCCAACGTGAGTTTTCCCGAGGCGGTGATTCCCGCCAACCTGGTCCTGCGGGTGACCAAGGCGGGCAACACGCCGCAGCTCGCCGTGGCCCGCCGCCTCGCCGACCCGCAGCGGCCGGGCATCGAGGCGATGTTCAGCACTGCAGAAATTCCGCGGCTCGCCTTCTCTGCGCTGCCGCATGCAGCGGCCTTGGAGGCGCTGCTGGCAGACGGCCAGCTTGCCTCGCCCCGGCCGCTGGTCCTCGCCGCCGCCAATCTCACCTGGGCCGAACTCACCGCGCAGCTTGGCCCCTTGCTGAATCGCAGCCTGCCGCTCGACCTCGTCGTGCAGTAGCCACCACGCCAATCATGGCGTTGGCTTGGACAAGATCCGCACAGCCGCCACCCCCCCGGATCCAGTCGAATCCACCGGCAAGCCCCGTTGTGCTCCAACACTGGCGCGGTGGCATCTTGAACCTTATGAGCAAAGCATTTTGTGCGAAGCGGTTGGGCGGTTGGCTGCTGGCCGTCGCCGTTGTGGCTTTCGGCCTGGCCCCGGAGCTGCGCGCGGCCGAGGGCGATGGCGTCTTCCGCTGGCAGCCGTTTCTTGGCCCGTTCCACTCCATCCTGCTGCACTTTCCCATCGGCTTCGTGACGATGGCCTTCCTGGTGGATCTCTACTATCTCTGGCGGCGGAAGGCCGAGGTGCAGCCGGTCATCACCCTGATGCTCGCCCTGAGCGTCGTCACCACGGTGCTGACCATCGTGCTGGGCCTGTTGCGCGCAACCGGCGCGGAGTATGACCCGCAAACCCTGGCCGCGCACAAAAACTACGGCATTGCCGTGGGCGTGCTCACCGTGGTCACGCTGTGGCTCCAATGGCTGGGTTATCACGAGACCACGTCGGATGCACCGCGGACCCTGCTGCGCGGCGGCTATCGTTTTCTGCTCTTGGGCAACATCGTCCTGCTCATCATCGCGGGACATGAGGGCGGCAACCTCACCCATGGTTCGAACTACCTCACCAAGAACGCGCCGGAGTTCGTGAAAGCCCTCGTCGAGGAGGAGAAACTAACTCCCGGGTCGGCGAACGGCGGTGGCAACGAACAGGAGAAGTTCTACCTCGAAAAGGTGAAGCCGGTTTTCGACACCAAATGCCTGAGCTGTCATGGGCCGGAGAAACAGAAGGGCAAGTATCGCATGGACCAGCCCGCCATCGCGCTCAAGGGCGGCGACAGCGAAAAGCTCGCGGTGAAGCCCGGCGACCCCTTCGCCAGCAACCTCGTCCGCCTCATCCTCCTGCCGCCCGGCGATGACGATGTGATGCCGCCGGCCGGCAAAGGCTCGCTCACGCCGGAAGAGGTGATGCACGTCATTCGCTGGATCCAGCAGGGCGCTCAAATGCCGGGCGCGTCCCCGGCAGATACCAAGGCGGCCTCTGAAAAGACCGCTCCGCCGGAGAAGTAACTTGCCGCTGCCGCCGCCGCTCTCGCATCCTCTCGCGCGATGGCCGACCGCGCGCTTGCCACGCTCAACAATCCCGACACGGTGTTGGAAACAACGCTGCGGCCGTCGGTTTTCGCGGACTTCACCGGCCAGGCCAAGGTCAAGGAGCGGCTCGAAATCTCCGTGGAGGCCGCCAAGCGCCGCGGTGAGGCGCTCGACCACATTCTGCTCAGCGGTCCGCCCGGCCTGGGCAAGACCACCATCGCGAACATCCTCGCCAAGGCGATGGGCGCGAACGTCAAGGCCACCAGCGGCCCGACCATCGAGAAGGCCGCCGACCTCGCGGGCCTGCTGACCAATCTGGAAGAAGGCGATGTCCTCTTCATTGATGAAATCCACCGGCTCCAGAAGACCATCGAGGAGTATCTCTACCCGGCGATGGAGGACTTCAAGCTGGACATCATCATCGATCAGGGGCCCAACGCCCGCAGCGTGCGGCTGAATCTTCCGCGCTTCACCCTCATCGGCGCGACCACCCGCAGCGGTCTGCTCTCCGCGCCGTTGCTCACCCGCTTCGGCATGCGCGAGCGGCTGGACTACTATGATGCCGCGCAGCTCCAGAAAATCATCCTGCGCGCCGCGCGCCTGCTCAACGTGGAGATGGAGGAGGCCGGCGCGCTTGAAATCGCCCGGCGCAGTCGCGGCACCCCGCGCATCGCCGGCAACCTCCTCCGCCGCGTGCGCGATTACGCGGAGGTCCGTCACGATGGGCGCATCACCGAGCCCGTCGCCGACCAGGCGCTGGCGATGCTGGAGATCGATCAGAACGGCCTCGACGAGATGGACAAGCGCATTCTCGAAACCGTCATCGTCAAGTTCGGCGGCGGTCCAGTGGGCGTGAGCTCGCTTGCCGTCGCCGTGGGCGAGGAGCCGGACACGATCGAGGAGGTCTATGAGCCTTACCTCATCATGGAAGGCTACCTGCAGCGCACGCCGCAGGGCCGCGTGGCGACGGAGTTGAGTTTCAAGAAGCTTGGGCTGAAGCCGGCGGGCGGGAAGCAGTCGAGCTTGTTCTGATTCTGGAACTCGCGCTTCAGCCCGCTGGCACCGCTGGCGGGTTGAACAACGTTGATGCCCAGCCGGCGCGCTTTGGTCCGCTCGCAACTTCCCTTTCTCTCGCCTCTTCAAGAACCGTCGCTTGTAGAGCGCGGACGCCCACATCCGCCGACCGCTGACCAGAGCACCGAGCGATGCTTGGCGCTCCGCCCTGGTTCATGGTCTCGAAGCGCAGCTTTTGAGCCGTGGGGCTACCCATGAAGGTTTGCAACCGCCGTCCGTGGGCGACGCAGTTCGTAACTGTCCTGAGCAATTCACCTGCAACGCGGCGGCTGCCAGCCGCCGGCACGGGTTCAGGGTCTGAAAGCGCGGCCGTTGGTTCTCTCCCAGCGAGCGAGGGCCATTGGGATGGATGCATCCGGCTCGACGCGGCGCGGAATGCAGTTTATGAAAACGGGGTGGCATCTCCCTCGGAATCCGCCGCGCGGCGCAGCGCATGAAGCGAAACTGGCTCTACTTTGGCGTTGCTGGCGCAGTCGCATTGGCGCTGCTGCTGTGGACGGCGAATCAGGCGCTGGAGACCGTCATGGATCCCGTGGACGGCCCGTCCGCCACCGACAGCGCCAGTCTGCCGGAAGCGCTGCCCGTTCGCGAGGCGCTGCCGTTTCCGACCCTGCGCGGTCCATTGCACGACACTTCCGTGCCGCCGCCGCTCCCAACTGACTGGCATCGCTACAGCGCCGGTGGCACGAATCGCCTGGCCGTGCTGCTCACGAAGACGGATTCCGCCTGGCTTGGCCTGGCCCATGGGCTTCGAACCATTGGGGTGCCGTTCCTCCTCACCACCAACACGGCTCAGGCCCTCGCCCATCGCGTCGTGTTCGTCTATCCCGAATTGTCTGGCGCCGTGCTGGATGGAACGGCAATCCGTGCGCTGGCCGCGCATCCGAGAACCGGTGGCAGCCTCATCGCCGCCAACGTGCTGGGCGGTGGGCTGGAGGATCTCTTCGGCTTTCGCGAGGTCGTCGCCTCCTCCAGCCATTATGAAATCGGCTTTGCCACCCAGCATGCGCTGACCGCCGGCTTCACGCATCCGCACGAGCGTGTCATCCGTGTGGCCGAGCCGAGCAACCCCTCTGCCATTGCGGGCAAGCGCCATTACACCGGACCCGTCGTGCCGCCGCTGGCGGTGTATGAGGATGGGACCGCGGCCATTCTGCTCCGGCCCTGGGAGGCCGGCTATGCCTGCGCGCTGGGCTTTGATCCCGGTTACCTGCTGACGATTGGCTATCACAATCGCGAGGAAGGCATCGCCCGTGCCTATGTGAACCAGTTCGAGCCCTCGCTGGACGTGCTGCTGCGCCTGTTCAAGGAGCTCTACACCGCGACCGCGCCCCTGCCGGTCACGCTGGGCACCGTGCCTTTTGGCCGGAAGCTTCCGGTGGTGATCACCCACGATGTGGATTATGCGCGCTCTGTCACGAATGCCCTAGCCTATGCGGAGTATGAGGCCGGTGCGGGTGTGCGGGCGACTTACTTCGTCCAGACCAAGTATCTCCGGGACTTCAACGACATCGCCTTTTTTGGCGAGGGCGCGGTGCCCGTTCTCCAGCGCCTCCGCGCCCTCGGGCATGAGCTGGCCAGCCATACTGTCTGCCACTCCATGCGCTTTTCGAGCTTCCCGTTCGGCACGGGGACGGAGCGCTTCCCCGATTACCAGCCCTTTGTGCGCACGCCGCTCCTGACGCTGGGGGCCTCCGTGCTCGGCGAATTGCGCGTGAGCAAGTTCCTGCTGGAGAAGCTGGGCGGGCAGGAAATTGTTTCCTTCCGTCCGGGCCACTTGAGCAACCCGTATTCCCTGCCCCAGGCGCTCGTGGCCACCGGCTACCGCTTCAGCTCCTCGGTGACCGCAAACGACTCGCTCACTCACCTGCCCTTTCAGCTTGTTTACGACCGTCGCCAGGTCGCGGAAACGCCCATCTTCGAATTCCCCGTGGCCATTGAGGACGAGGAGAAGCCGCTCCTGTTTGAGCGTCTGCCGCAAGCGATTGCCCTCGCCCACCAGCTCGCCCGTTACGGTGGCTTGATGAACATCCTCATCCACCCGGACATTCTGGGCCACAAGTTGCAGTTCGAGCAGGAGTTCGTCGTCGCGGTGCAGCACTTCGCCTGGTTCGGCACGCTGAACGAATACGCCTCCTGGTGGATCGCGCGCAACGAGGTATCCGTGGACGCCGAACTCACCGGCGGCTCCGCCCATGTCACCCTCACGGCACCGCAACCGCTCAATGGCCTGCCTCTGCAAATCCCACCCGCCTGGAAGTTGCAATCGGTCGAGCCGGCCGGGTTGAAGATCACCCAAACCAGCAGCGCCTTGATCATCGATCAAGTCCCCTTGCGCGTCCGGCTGCATTTCCAACGCTGATTCCGGGCGGCGTCCGGATGGCGCAAAGCCAGGCCCAGGGCGGCCCGCGCCAAAGCTCGCCGTGAAACTCCTTTGCACCCCGGAGCCTCGTCGCTAATGTCCGCCGCAAATTCACCACCACGATATGCCTGACGCGCCCGCCCCTGTTTCGACCCCGCCGCAAGTCTCCGACGCCGATGTCGCCGCCATCGACGCCATGCGCACGCTGCACGCGCAGCTCCGCGCCGAGGTCGCCAAGGTCATCATCGGGCAGGAACAAGTCATCGAAGAACTGCTCATGGCCATCCTCGCGCGCGGCCATGCGTTGCTCATGGGCGTGCCCGGCCTCGCCAAGACCACGATGGTCCAGGCGCTCTCCGAGGTGATGAGCCTCCAGTTCAACCGCATCCAGTTCACGCCCGACCTGATGCCCAGCGACATCACCGGCACGGACATTCTCCAGGACACGGACACCGGCAAACGCGCCTTCGTCTTCCTGAAAGGCCCCGTGTTCGCGAACATCGTTCTCGCCGACGAAATCAACCGCACGCCGCCCAAGACCCAGTCCGCGCTGCTCGAAGCCATGCAGGAGCACAAGGTCACGGCCAGCGGCAATATCTTCAAACTGCCCGAGCCCTTCTTCGTGCTCGCCACGCAAAACCCCATCGAGCAGGAAGGCACTTACCAGCTCCCCGA
>CAIPBN010000860.1 GCA_903863315.1 uncultured Verrucomicrobiota bacterium
CAAGGTGCGCCCGAGGCGCATGGATCGGATGCCGCACGGGGCCAGCACGCTGGCTTTCACGAAGGCTTCATAGGACTGGCCGGTGAGGTGCTCGATAATTCGGCCCAGCACGCAATAGCCGAAGTTTGAGTAGGCGTAGCGTGTGCCAGGATCGAAATCCAGCGGCTGGCCGAGCATGAACTTGACGATGGCATCCGCGCTGGCCGGGACCGGGGTGCCGGTTGCTACGGCGATTTGGCGTGCGCGAAACATGGGGTCGAAGCTCTTGTCGCGATCCCAGCCGCCGGTGTGCTGGAGGCAGTGGCGCACCGTGATCTGCTTCCAGCGCGGGTCAGGTTTGCCGCCGGGCGGGACCACTGCCTTGTGCGAGAGCAGGTCGAGCACGCGCGTGTCGAGCGTGAGCTTGCCGCGCTCCACGAGTTGCAGCACGGCGACGCCGGTGATGGGCTTGGAGAGGCTCGCGATGCGAAAGAGCGAGGTGGCTTCCACCGGGATTTTTCCGTCCTTGTCGGACCAGCCGTGGCCGTGGGCATGCACCAGCTTCCCGTCCTTCACCACCGCGAGCGCCCCGCCGGGCGTTTTCCGAGCCGCCATGAAGTCCCGGATTTCGCGGTCAAAGCTGCCCAGCGCGTGCTCTGGCGCGGCGGCCAGGCCCTGCAGGACCGGCGCAAGGGCGGTCAACGCGCTGGTGCCAACGAAGCGGCGGCGGTGCATGGGGATGGTTTCCGCGAAGCGGCGCGCGGACGCAAGGGGGAAGAAAAGCTTGGCTTTGCCCGGCGCGTCTGGCAGACGAGGCGCACATTTGAACCCTCCACGATCATGACTTGGTATTACGCCGTCGGTTCGCAGCAGCAAGGACCGGTCACCGAGGACCAGTTGCAGGGCCTCATCAAGGACGGCGTCGTCACCGGCGACACGCTTGTCTGGCGCGAGGGCATGGCCAACTGGCTGCCTTATCGCACCGTCAGTGGTGCCACTCCTCCACCCCCAGCGGCTGCTTCCACCGCCGTGCCGGTGAGCACGCAGACCCTGGCCTTCACCCCGACGGCGGAAGTCCTCTACGCGGGCTTTTGGATTCGCTTTTGTGCCAAGATGCTTGATGGACTGGTCATCGGTATCCCGATTGGCATCCTGCTGGTGATAAGCATGGTTGCCTCGGGCGCGTTCGCTCAGAAGCGCGGTGATGCGGCGATGCTGATCCCGGTGGTTCAGATCGTCATTCAGCTCGTCGCCATGGTCTTGTCTGTCCTCTACAACACCATCGCAGTGGGCACTTGGGGCACCACGCTGGGCAAGAAGGCCTGTGGCCTCAAAGTCATCCGCGCGGACGGCAGCAAGCCCACCTATGGCCGCGCTTGTGGCCGTGCTTTCGCGGAGATTCTCAGCGGGGCGGTCTGTTACATCGGTTACATAATTGCCGGCTTTGATGATCAGAAGCGCTCGCTGCACGATCACATGTGCGACACGCGTGTGGTGAGGGACAAGTGATGTGCCGCCGGGCTTAATTCCCCTCCCATCTGCCATGCCCCTCCTGGAAATCAGTAATCTGAAGAAGTCATACGCCGCGCCCGACGGCGGCACGCACGTCGTCGTGGATGTGCCGGACTTCAAGCTGGAGGCGCAGGCACAGGTGGCGTTGAGCGGCGAGAGCGGCTCGGGGAAGACGACCTTCCTCAATCTCATCGCCGGCATCCTCGCGCCGGACACCGGCTCCATCAAACTCAACGGCCAAGAGCTCGCTGGCTTGCGCGAGTCCGCCCGCGACCGCGTGCGTGCGACGACGATTGGCTACATCTTCCAGACCTTCAATCTGCTGCAAGGCTACACCGCTTTGGAGAATGTGCTGCTGGGCATGAGCTTCGGTCCCGGTGCGGACCGCGAGTTCGCGAAGACTTTGCTCAAGCGGGTTGGGCTGGAGGCGAAGTTGAACCACCTGCCGCGCCAGCTCTCCACCGGCCAGCAGCAGCGCGTCGCCGTCGCCCGCGCACTGGCGAACCGGCCCAAACTCGTCCTCGCCGATGAGCCGACCGGCAACCTCGACCACGCGAACGCGGGCGAGTCGCTGAAACTCATCCGCGAAGCCTGCCGTGAGAATGGTGCGGCGCTCCTGCTCGTCAGCCACGACCGCGAGGTGCTGGGGCAGTTCGAGTCCGTGCAAAAGCTGGGGAAATTGAACCGTGCGGCGGCGCAACCCTTGTCATGACGCTTCCGCTCATTGTCGCCAAGTCGCTCCGCCAGCACCTGCTCTCCACGGTGGTGACCGCTGCGTCCATCGCGCTCGCGGGTGGGCTGCTCATGGCTGTGTGGGTGGTGAAGACGCAGTCCAATGACGCCTTCACCAAGCAGAACGCGGGCTTCGACGCCGTGCTCGGCGCACGCAGTGCAAAGCTCCAACTCGTGCTCAACGCCATCTTCCACCTCGAAGCTTCGCCGGGAAATCTGCCGTGGGCTGATTACGAGGACATCGCGAAGAATTCCGCCGTCGCGCTCGCCCTGCCCATCGCCGTCGGCGACAACTACCACGGCTACCGGCTGGTGGGCACCACGACCAATCTCTTCGCAGTCGAACACGCGCCAGGGAGGAAGTATCGCCTGGCCGAGGGCGAATCGTTTCTGCCGGGCTACATGGAAGCGGTGCTGGGCAGCTTTGCGGCGCAGCAGCTCAAGCTGAAGGTCGGTGACAAGTTTCACCCCTACCACGGCCTCACCTTCGACGAGAAGCAGAAGCACGAGGAGCTTTACGTTGTGACCGGCATCCTGGAGCCGTCCAACACGCCCGCCGACCGCGTCATCTGGATTCCACTCGAAGGCGTGCAGCACATGAAGGGACACGACGCCAAGACCTCGACCGAAATCAGTGCCGTGCTGGTGAAGCTCAAGAACCCCATCGCCGGTCGCGGGCTGGAGCTGATGTATAACAAGCAGGGCAACCGGCTGACCTTCGCGTGGCCCATTGCGCAGGTGGTCGCGGAGCTGTTCGGAAAAATCGCGTGGTTCGACAAGGTGCTGGAGCTGGTCGCATGGCTCGTCGCCGCCGTGGCGACTGGCTCGGTGCTCGCGAGCATCTACAACTCGATGAACGAACGCCGCCGCGACATCGCCATCCTGCGGGCTCTCGGCGCGCGAGCCCACACCATCTTCCTCGCCGTGGTGCTGGAATGCGCGGCCATCGCCGTGCTGGGCATGGTCGCGGCGTTCGCGGTGTATCTGGGCATCACGGGCGTGGCCGCTCACATCATCCGCACGGAGACTGGCGTGGTGCTCAACGCCTTCGCGTGGCACCCGATCCTCGCGTGGGCGCCGGCGGCGATGATTGGCCTGAGCGCGCTGGCGGGCGTGATTCCCGCACTGAAGGCGTATCGGACCAACGTCGCGGAGAATTTGGTGCCGGTGTCGTAGGAGCGCCGAGCATTGCTCGGCTTTGGAAAGTCCGCTCGCTCTTACCGAGCAATGCTCGGCACCCCACTCACGGCCTCAGCCACTTCGTGAACCAGTCCACCGCCGCCTGCCGCGCCTCGACGGTTACTTTGTGACCGGTCTGCGGCTGGAGAATGACTTGCAGCTTCGGCTCCGCGTCGGCGGCGCGGTAAGCCGTGCGCGCTGCGGCGATGCACTCGTTCACGCCAGGCAGGGGCGTGCGCGGATCAGCGTCGCCGTTGATGACCAGCAGCGGGCGCGGCGCGATGAGCGGGAGCATCGCGGGGCCGTCGAACTGCCCGTAGATGCCGGGCACCACTCGGTCGTAGAAGCGGCGGACGAACGCGGCGTTGACCGTTTCACCCTCGTCCTTCGCGGCGACCTCGATGGCAGGCTTGAAGGTCTCGATGCGCGAGCGCCAGCTCTCGTTGTCCAGCGCCCACTTGAAGCTCTGCACGCCGATGCACGGCACCACGACCGCAATGCGCGGGTCGGCAGCGGCGGCGAGGTAGCCTTCCATGCCGCCTTTCGAGAAGCCGATGAGGCCGATGCGGGCGGCATCCACGTCGTCGCGCGTGCCGAGGTAATCCACGAGCCGCATCACGTCCCACGCCGTGTCGTAGAGGAAGGGAAGTTTCTTGCTGCCGAACCACGCGTTGAGAATCGCCTCGTGATACTCGGCGGAACCGTTGCCTGCCTTCGTGCGCGCGCCGTGGTGACGACCGTCAATCGCCACCGCGAGGAAGCCGCGTTTGGCGAAATCGCTCAGCATGGGTAACTGGCCTTCCTTATTCGATCCGGTGCCGTGCAGGACGATGATCACCGGCCGGCGACCATCCTTGTCCGGACGTTTCACGAGCAGGCCCGGCACTCGCACACCCGCTTCGGATGCGAAGGAGAACTGCGTCACCCGGAGGCCATTTGTGCCGGCGGGCGGTCTGACCTCGGAAGCCAGCTCGACGCGTGGGCGGTCGAGGAGTTTGAGGAACGCCGCGCGGGTCGACTCAAAGGAATCGGCTGCGTCTAGTTGCAGAGGCCCGGCCAACAAAGCGAGAAACAGAGCGAGCGGCTGAGTGAAGCGGTGCATTACTCAGCCAGTGATCTTCCGGTAAATCTCGCCCTCGTTCATCGTCGCGCGCTCGGGCCGGCCCTTGTAGCTGTAAACCAGGTTTTCGTGGTTGATGCCCAGCAGGTGGAGGATCGTGGCGTGCAGGTCGTGGACGTGCAGGCGGTCCTCGACAGCGTAGAGGCCGAACTCGTCGGTCGTGCCGATGACCTGGCCGCCCTTCACGCCGCCGCCGGCCATCCACATCGTGAAGCCGGTCGGGTTGTGGTCGCGGCCGTTGCCCTTTTCGCTCATGGGCGTGCGGCCAAATTCGCCGCCCCAGATGACCAGCGTCGAGTCCAGCAGGCCGCGCGATTTCAAGTCCTTCAGCAGGCCGGCGACGGGTTGGTCCGTCTCGCGGAAGCGGTCGCTGTGGTTCTTCTCTATGCCGCTGTGAGCATCCCACTTGCTGCCCGCACCGCTGTAGAGCTGCACGAAGCGCACGCCACGCTCGACCAAACGGCGCGAGAGCAGGCACATGCGACCAAACGGCGCGGCCACGGTATCATCCATGCCGTAGAGCTTCTTGGTGGCCTCGGTTTCCTTCGAGAGGTCCACCGCGTCCGGTGCCTCGGCCTGCATGCGGAAGGCCAGCTCGTAGGCGGCGATGCGGGCGTCGAGTTC
>CAIPBN010000861.1 GCA_903863315.1 uncultured Verrucomicrobiota bacterium
CTTTGCGCGATGCCGAGATAAACGAAATAGGTCGGATCCTCGACGAGCACGATGTCGCCGGGATCGCAGAGTGTTTCCGTGAGGAGGTAGAGGAGTTGTTGAGAGCCGTGCGTGATGAGGAGGCGGGCGGAGGAGAGAGTGGTGGCGGGCGTCCCGCCTGCCGCCACAGGGGCTGGAGATGTCGCTTGCGCATCAAGTTCGGTGAGCCGCTTCGCGGTCAGCTCGCGCAGCAATGGATCGCCGGCCGTGGAGCCGTATTGCAAGGCGGGCTGCCCGGTGCGGGTGGCGGACAGAATTTCATCAAGCAACGCACGGGCTTCATCCACGGGCAGCGAGGCGTTGTCCGTGAAACCGGCAGCGAGGGAGATGAGCTTGGGGTGGGCGAGCGTGAGGCTCATCAGCCAAGAGATGGCGGGTGGCGCGGTGCGCTGGCCGAGCTGGGAAAGGGCGGATTTCACTTGGTTGCCGGGGAGATGGCTGCCTCCGCAAGCTGCACGATTTTCTCCGCACCGGACACGTAGGCGGCGCGGTTCGCGAGCAAGGGATCGTTGTGGTCGCCTTCGAGTTCGACAAAGGCTTTCGGCTCACGGGCGGCGGCAAAGTTCCGCTCGCCGTGGTGGAAGCGAATGGTCGTGTCTCCGCGGCTGTGCATGACGACCACGGGGCACTTGAGGTGCGGCAGGCGGCTGTGCGTGTCGTATTTGATGCGGCTGATGAGCTTCACCGGCAGCCAGGGGAAAAGTTCCGCACCGATGTCCGGAATGCTCGTGAAGGTGCTTTGCAGCATGAGACCGCCAACGGGTTCGGTGGCGGCCACGTGGCTGGCGATGCCACCCCCCAGCGACTCGCCCCAGACGAGGATGTGCTCCGGCGCAAAGCCGCGCGTGCGGAGCCAGGCGTAGGCAGTCGCGGCATCGGTGTAAGTGCCAGCTTCGCTCGGATCGCCATCGCTGCGACCGTAGCCACGGTAGTCGAAGGTGAGGAGGTTGACGCCGGTTTCGAGAATCGCGCGGTAGTAGCCGGGGCGCGAGGTGAGGTTGCCGCCATTGCCGTGGCAGAAAAGCATCACGAACTTGGCGCGCGGCGAGGACTGGTCGGCCGCGAAGAACCAAGCGTGGAGGCGCAGACCATCGGAGGTCTTCAGCCAGACATCCTCCGCAGGGCGGCCCACGTCGTCCGGCGTGTATTCCGCGTCGCGGGTCGGATGATAAACTTGGCTGTGCTCGAAGCGGTAAAGCATCAGGGCGATCACCAGCAGTCCCAGCAAGGACAAGAGCCAGTGGCGGGGTTTCTTAACGCGGGCGGGGAGCGGGTGCAAGGCGGAGGCTCACTTCGCCGCCAGCGCCTTCTCGATGGCCTTCACGAGCGCCGAGTCATCCGGCTCGGTGCCGGTGTCGAAGCGCGCGGCGAGCTTGCCGTCGCGACCCACGAGGAACTTGCTAAAGTTCCACGTCACGCGGCCGGGGTGCGGGGAGTCCTTGCCGGTGAGCGCGGTGAAGAGCGGGTGCTGATCGGGCCCCTCGGCAATGTGGACTTTGGCAAAGAGCGGGAAGGTGACCTTGTAGTTCGTCGTGCAGAATTCCTTGATCTCGGCCGGGCTGCCCGGCTCCTGCGCGCCGAAGTCGTTGCAGGGGAAGCCAAGCACCGTGAAGCCGCGCGGACCGTATTGCTTGTGGAGGGCTTCAAGGCCGCCGTATTGCGGCGTGGCCCCGCACTGGGAGGCGACATTGACGATGAGGAGCGCCTTGCCGGCATAGGCCTTCAGCGAGGTGTCCTTGCCGTTGATGTCCTTGAGCGGGATGTCGGCTAGCGGCTTGGACTGGGCGGCGGCGAGCTGGGTGAGCACGGCAAGGATGAGTGTGAGCGCGAGTTTCATGGCGTGAGAGTAACGCATGGAGCGCAGGTGTCCAACCCGCACAAGCCGTTTGCGAAAGGGAGACGCGAGCAAGCCGGTTGGACGCCGGCGCTCCGCTCACAAACTGCCGCAGAACTGCTCGACGACGCGTTTGAAATCGTTGGCCTCGACCTTGACGATGCCGAGTTCGCGGCGGGCGCTTTCCGGGGCGTCGCTGGCATGGGCGGCGTTGACCATGATGTTCGAGCCGAACTCGCGGCGGATGGAGCCGGGCGGGGCCTTGGCGGGGTCCGTGGGGCCGAGCACGTCGCGGATTTTGGCGACGGCGTTCTGCCCTTCATAGACCAGCGCGATGCACTTCTCGCTGCCGGGCTCGGTGAGCTGGTCCGGCGGGCACTCCGACTCCGAACGGCCGCACATGAAGCGCACGATGTTGTCGAACTGGTTGTCGCCGAAGACGGGGCCGAGGATGTCGGCGAGCTTGGCCTCGGCCTCCGGCGGGATGGTGAAGCCGATGCTGGGATCCTTTTCGAGGACGGCCTTGGCCTTGGCGGCGATCACGCCCTTGAGCTTGGTGCGGAGGAAGTCCTTCACCGGGCCGTAGAATTCCATCGCCTGCGCGGTGCTCATGTGCAGCACGCGGATGCCGACGATGTAAAGGCCGGTGCGGCTGAAGAAGTCGATGACGTTGCCCGGGCGGCCGGTGGGAAAGCGGAAGTTGTCCGGTTTGATGAGGACCAGGGTGCGCTCCACCGGCACATCGGTGGGATGCTCGACGCAATCATCGAGGATGCCCCCGTCGGCATCGGAATAACGCGCCCAGAGCTTGAGCTTCTGATTGGCCTCGTCGGCATTCGGCGCGGCGAGCACGGCGGGCTCGAAATAGCGCACCTGACCGCGCTCATCAAGGACGTAGTCCCCGAACGTGTCGCGAATGGTTTCGCCCGTGCGGCTGGTGTGGCTGATGTTGCCGACCACCGCGCGGATCTTGCGCACGGCGTCCTCGCCCTTGAACAGCAGCAGCATGCACCGACGACGCCGGCCTGACTTCGGGTCCGGCCCCAGCTCGCGGACGATGTAATCGTGGATGAGCTGCTGCACACTCCGGTCCTGCGGGTCCGCCGCCGAAATGACCACCTTGGAGTATTCCTCGACCAGTTCCTGCCGCGGGCCAAAGAGGCGGGCGGCGACGAGTTCCAAACCCGTGCGGCTGATCAGCCGGGCCAGAATGCCGCCAGTGCGGGATTTAGCCAGGGTATAAGGCGTGACGATGACGTAGGCGAGTTGCTGGGCCATGAGAATGGGGGAGAAATAACCGACCGATCAGGCAGCGGGCGGCTCCGGAGCCGACGGCGGAACGGCCGCAGCCTTGCCGCCCAAAATCTTGAACATCACCGTGCCACAGGCGGGGCACCGACCCTTGATGGCCTTGCGCCCGTTCTTCATCACCTCTTCAACGCCGTCGGTGATTTCCTTCTTCGCCTTGCATTTGACGCAATAACCTTCGGCCATGAGAACTTTCCGCCGGACGTGCGACACGCAGCCGAGCAGTTATGCGAAAAGCCTACGGGCCGCTCAACCCAAGCGTCAACGGCGAAATCGGCGCAGAACCGCCGTTCACCGCCGCCGCGGGAAGGTTTGGCTTCCCAAGCGGGGGGCTGTGACTAACATCCTGCCCCGTGCAGCACGCAAAACCTTGAGCGCCTGAATTCCCATGGAGGCACCGCAGCCCATTCCCACGCACGGCTCCGAGGAGGACGCGAAGCTGAAGATTTACTTCCTGCCGAACTTGATGACGGCCGGCAACCTCTTCTGCGGCTTTCTGGCCATCACCAAGATCGTCGAGTCGAAGCTGGAGGCACCGTATCCCAACATCCGCGCGGCGCTGCTCTACATCCTGCTGGCCTGCATATTTGACCTGCTTGATGGCCGCGTGGCGCGGATGGTGGGCAAGGAAAGCCCCTTTGGCCGGGAGTTCGACTCGCTGGCCGACGTGGTTTCCTTTGGCGTGGCCCCGGCCTTCCTCGTGCATCGCATCGTGCTGCGGGATGTGTTTCAAGATGTGCAGGAGCTGGGGTGGCTCATCGCGGCGGTCTATCTGATTTGCGGGGCGTTCCGGCTGGCCCGGTTCAACTGCCTGGCCCTGCTGCCGAAGACCCAGAACAACAACAGCGGGGAGTTCACAGGCGTCCCCATCCCGGCCGCGGCCGGGATGGTCGCGTCGCTCACGCTCTTCCTGATGTGGTGGGATGAGAAGAACTTCGCCGTGGGCACTTGGCGTTACGTGCTGCCCGTGCTGCTGCTCTTCCTCTCCTACCTGATGGTCAGCGAGATCAGATACCCATCGTTTAAGAAGCTGAACTGGCGGGGGGCCAAGCCGTTCCACAAAATGCTCACCATCCTCCTGGTGCTGGCGTGCTTCTTTGTGCTGTGGGAACGCATCCTGCCGGTGGTGGCCCCGCTGGTCTTCACGCTGTATCTGATTTACGGCTTCGTGCGCCCGCACATTTCCCGGCAGATGCGGCACGACATCGAGGAGGATGACGAGGAGGATTCGGAGCAGCCGGGTTCCTGAGTCATGTTTGCCGACTTTCCTTTTTTTGAGGCCTTCTTGACGGGGTTGATCAGCGGCTTCCTGGTGTCCATCCCGGTGGGGCCCATCAACGTGACCATCATTCACGAGGGGGCGGAGCGCGGGTTCCGCTGGGCGTTCTTCATCGGGGCCGGGTCGGTGTTGATGGAGGCGATCTACTGCGCGATCGGGTTTGCGGGCTTCTCGGAGCTGTTCACCACCAACGTCGCCAAGGCAATCCTGCAGCTCGCCAGCTTCGCATTGATGAGCTACCTGGGCTTCAAATACATGTTCGCGAAGGAGGTGAAGACGACTTCCCGCAGTGCGGAGCGCATCGAGGTCCGGCTGCATCCCCACACTGCGTTCATGACGGGCTTTGTGCGGACGCTGGGCAATCCCGGCGTGCTGCTGCTCTGGGTGGCCCTGTCCGCCACCTTCCTGTCCCATGAGTGGGTGGACCCGAACTGGACGAGCAAGTCCTTCTGCATCACCGGGGTGGCCACGGGCGGGCTGGCGTGGTTCACCCTCCTGAGCTACGTGGTCTCGATAGGGCACCGGCATCTCTCTGACAAGGCGATGCTGAACATGTCGCGCGGAGCCGGGGCGATGCTGTTGATCGCGGCGATCGCGCTGGGCTACAAGCTGGCGCTGCTGCTGGCGACGACCCTCAAGGGCGTGCATTTGCCGACGGGCTGACTCCATGAAATGAGGACTTGGCTTCGCCCGCCGCCTCAGCAAGCTAGCGCGCACAGGCATGGCAGGCGTCGGTTTTGAACTTAACAAGCTGTTGGCCAAGCAGGGTTACACCGGGCTGCTGCAGGCTTATGGCTACGCCGCACTCATCGGCAGTGGGCCCTGGCTGGTATCGGTGATTTCCCTCGGGATGCTCGGGGCCGTGCTCACTGCGGTGAGTGACGCGGATGAACTGCAACCCTTCTTTGTCAGCATCTCGCTGGTCTATGCCATCACGCTGGTGTTGAGCGGGCCCATCCAGATGGTGCTCACCCGTCACGCGGCGGACCACGAGTATTCCCGGCAACCGGAGCGGATTTACCCCACGTTCGTCTTTTCGATCGCGTGGAGCATGCTGATGTTCTCCGTGGTGGGGCTGGTCATTTTTGTGGGCTGCGTGCCCGGGCCGCTGCTGTTCCGGCTGGCGGCGGCGATGCTGATGACCTTTGTGGGCGGCACCTGGGTGGCCAGCATCTTCCTCACCGCCATCAAGGATTACGCGCAGGTGCTGTGGGGCTTCTTCTTCGGGAGCATCGCCAGTTTCGTGGGCGCGTGGATCTGCGGCCGGTGGCATGGGGTGACGGGGGCGATGGTCGGATTCACCCTGGGGCAAGGCGTGCTGGTGCTGCTGCTCTTCCGGGCCATCTACAAGGAAGTGGGGAACCGGGCCATTGGCGACCCGGACTTCCTCCGCTGCTTCCGCAAGTATTGGCAGTTGGCGCTCTGCGGGCTCTTCTACAACCTCGGCATCTGGATCGACAAATTCCTCTTCTGGTGGCTGGACCCGGCCGCCGAAAAGGTGGCCGGCCTGCTGCATTCCGCGCCGGTGTATGACCGGGTGGTCTATTTCGCCTTCCTGACCATCGTGCCGGGCATGGCGGTGTTTCTGCTCAAGCTGGAGACCGAGTTTGCGGATGCCAACCACCAGTTCTTCCAGCATGTGCTGAAGAAGGGCACGCTGGCCCAGGTCACCGAGCGCAAGCAGGCCATGATCACCGCGTTGCAGGACGGCTTCGGCCTGCTGCTCAAGGTGCAGGGGCTGTTCACCGTGGTGCTCATCCTGGGGGCCGAGCGCATCCTGCCCATCATTGGCTTGGGGGCGGTGCAGGCGGGCATCTTCCAAATCGCCCTGCTCGGCACCTTCCTGCTCGTCGTGTTCATGTCGTTGTTGATGGTTCTGCACTATCTCGACAAGCGCCGGGACGCGATGATCGCCTGCGCGGTGTTCGCCGCGACCAACCTGATTGTCACCTACGGCAGCATCATGGCGGGGGAGCGGTGGTTCGGCGTGGGCTTCCTTGTGGCGGCGGGGCTGGGCAACGTGCTGGCGGGCTTCTGGGTGAACCAGCACATGCGCAACCTAGAATACGACACCTTCACGCCGCAGCCGCTGTATGGTTGAGGCACGGTGACCGGCCCACGGATGATTCCCTCCCGGGAGATTGACGGGTGCCAGATTCGGCGGCGGTTTCAGTCAGCAAAGCCTTGCGAATAAGGCCTTAAATCTGCGGGTCAAACGCCGTGCTTATGCCTGTGAATAGTTTTCGCATCGCCGCCGCACTGACGTTTCTGAGCCTCGTGGCCGGGCCTGTCGGAGGCGCGGTTTCCAGCGCCAAGCCGGCTCCGGTGGACTTTAACCGCGACATCCGGCCCGTGATGTCGGACACGTGCTTCAAGTGTCACGGCTTCGACGACAAGGCGCGCAAGGGCAAGCTCCGGCTCGATGTGCGCGAGGAGGCGCTCAAGGCCGGCACCTCCGGCAAGCCCGCCATCGTCCCCGGCAAACCGGAACAGTCCGAAATCATCGCGCGGCTCTTCACCAAGGACGCCGATGATCTCATGCCGCCGTCGGCCGCCCACAAGGAGATCACGCCTGCGCAGAAGGAGCTGTTCCGCCGCTGGGTGGCCGAGGGCGCGAAGTATGCCGGGCATTGGGCGTTTGAGCCGGCGGTGCCACCCGCCGTTCCAAAAAGCGGCAATCGGCAATCGGCAATCGGCAATCCCATCGACGCCTTCCTCGCCGACAAGCTCGAAGCCGAGAAGCTCAAGTTCCAGCCCGAAGCCCCGCGCGAAGCGCTCCTCCGCCGCGTCACCCTCGCCCTCACGGGCCTCCCGCCCAAGCCCGCTGAAGTGGACGCCTTCCTCGCCGACAAGTCGCCGCGGGCCTATGAGAACGTGGTGGACCGCCTGCTCGCCTCCCCGCACTACGGCGAGCGGCTTGCGGTCCCCTGGCTCGATCTCGCCCGCCACTCGGACTCCGCAGGCTACCACAACGATTCCCTGCGCGAGACCTGGCTCTGGCGTGACTGGGTTGTGCGCGCCTTCAACGACAACAAGCCCTTCAACCGCTTCACCATCGAGCAGCTCGCCGGCGATCTTCTGCCCAATGCCACGGTGGACCAGAAGATTGCCAGCGGCTTCATGCGCAACGTGATGACCTCCGACGAGGGCGGCATCATCGACGCCGAGTATCTCAACATCTACCTCGTGGACCGCGTGAGCACGCTGGGCACAACCTGGTTTGGCATGTCCATTGCCTGCGCGCAGTGCCACGACCACAAATACGACCCCGTCACCACGCGCGACTTTTACAGCCTTTACGCCTTCTTCCATAACGTCCCGGAAAAGGGCAAGGACGGCACCCGCACGCTCAACCCCGAGCCGCGCATGGCCGTGCCGTCGCCCGAGCAGGAGAAGGAACTGGCGAAGCTCGCCTCGCAAATCACCTCCGCCGACCAGCAGGTGAAAGAGCTCGAAGGCAAGCTCGATGCCGCGCAGCTCGCTTGGGAGACCAAAATCACCACCGACCCGAATGCCCGCAGCGTCGCCGGCCCTTACGACCACTTCCCGCTCAACACCAACGCCCACGGCGTCACCCACGACGGCAAGGAAATCGAGGCCGAGTTGAAGGGCGAGACGGGTTTCGTTGACGGCGTGGAGGGCAATGCGCTGCTCCTCAACGGCAAGGGCCACGCCGACCTCGGCACGCGCTATGACTTCGACAAGGGCGACAAGTTCAGCGCCGGCTTGTGGGTGCGTGTGAACGGCAAGACCACTGGCGCGCCGCTGGGCAAGATGGAGAACGCCCCGAATTATAGAGGCTGGGACATCGAGTTCGCGGCCGGGAAAGCGAGCGTTCACCTCATCCACAAGTGGCCCGAGGAAGTCCTCCACGTGCAGACGGAGAAGGAATTGGCCGCCGACACCTTCCAGCACCTCGCGTTCACCTACGACGGCTCGGGCAAGGCGGCGGGCGTGAAGGTCTTCGTCAATGGCCAGCCCGTCGCGACCAAGACGCTCAAGGACAAACTCCCCGGCACCATCAAGACCACCGCACCGTTTGCCATCGGTCGGCGCGGCGGCGGCGGCTCGCCCTTCACGGGTCGCGTGGATGAACTGCACATCTTCCCGCGCGCGCTCACGGAGAAGGAAGTCGCCACGCTCGCCGGCGGGCCGACCATCGCGCTCGCGACCATCGAGAAAGCCAAGCGCACGAAGGAGCAAACCGACAAGCTGCGGAAGTTCTTCCGCGAAACACAGGCCACCGATTACCTCGCCGCGAAGAAGTCCGCCGAGGACGCGCGCAAGGCCAAGACCGACTTCGACAAGCTCATCCCGAGCGTGATGGTCATGGCCGAGATGGAGAAGCCGCGCGACACGTTCATCAAGGTGCGCGGTGCGTATGACAAGAACGGCGACAAGGTAGAGGCCGCGTTCCCCGCGTTTCTGCCCAAGCCCGCGACCGCCTCGACCAACCGCCTCACGCGCCTCGACCTCGCCAACTGGCTCGCCTCGCCGCAGCACCCGCTCACCGCGCGCGTAGCCGTGAACCGTTTCTGGGCCATGATGTTCGGCACTGGCCTCGTGAAGACCGTGAACGACTTCGGCTCGCAGGGCGAATGGCCGAGCCATCCCGAGTTGCTGAACTGGCTCGCCGCCGACTTCGCGCGCGACTGGGATGTGAAGCGCACGCTCAAGCAGATAGTGATGAGCCACGCGTTCCGCCAGAGCGCCGCCGTCACGCCCGCGCTGCTCGCCAAAGACAGCGAGAACCGCCTCCTTGCTCGTGGCCCGCGCGGTCGCCTGGACGCCGAATTCGTCCGCGACAACGCCCTTGCCATCGCCGGCCTGCTGAACCCGAAGCTCGGCGGCAAGCCCGTCTTCCCATATCAGCCACCCGGCATTTGGGAAGTGAACGAGATGGCCGGTGGCGGCTGGAAGCACCAGCGCGATGACGGCCAATACCGCCGCGCCCTCTACATCTACCACCGCCGCAGCACGCCGTATCCGAGCCTGCTCACCTTCGACGCGCCGAACCGCGAGGTTTGCGCCGCCGGTCGCGCCCGCACCAGCACCCCGCTTCAATCGCTCGTGCTGATGAACGACCCGGTTTACGTCGAGGCCGCCCGCGCCTTCGCCGTCCGCATCCAGAAGGAAGGCGGAGCCGATGACGCCTCGAAGCTTTCCTACGCCTGGCGGCTCGCGCTCGCCCGGAACCCCAGCTCCGTCGAGCGCGCCATCATGGAAAAGACCTTGGCGAAGCAACGCGAACTCTTCACCGCCGAGAAGCCCGCCGCCGAATCCCTCCTGAAAGTCGGCGATTTCAAAAACCCCGACGGCGCGAACCCCACCGAACTCGCCGCCTGGACCGCCGTGGCGAACGTCATCCTCAACTTGAATGAAACCATCAGCCAGTGATGACGGACACGTCGGCAGACACTGAACCAGCATGAGCCACCGAGAAGATAGAGCAGAGAAGATAGAGGATAGAGGAGGGCAAGGGCAGGCCACGGGCACAGCTCTCTCTTCTATCTTCTATCCTCTATCCTCGCTGCGATGCCCGTCGCCCACCCACTCCTCTTCAATCTCCCATGCACCCCATGATTGACCCCGCCCAACCCACTCGCCGCGCGTTCCTCCAGCGCAACTCCACCGGCCTCGGCGCGCTCGCGCTCGCGTCGCTGCTGAAGCCCTCCGCCTTCGCGGCCATCCCCGGCAACGGCCCCGCCGTGCCCGGCCTGCTCAAGCGCCTGCACCACGAGCCCAAGGCCAAGCGCGTCATCTACCTCTTCATGTCCGGCGCGCCGTCGCACCTCGACCTCTACGATCCCAAGCCCAAGCTCGTCGAGATGACCGGCAAGGACTTGCCCGACTCCATCCGCCAGGGCCAGCGCATCACCGGCATGACCAGCGGACAGAAGAATCTTTTCTGCGTCGGCTCGCCCTTCAAGTTCACCAAGCACGGCCAGAGCGGCACGGAGTTCAGCGAGGTGATTCCGAACATCGCCAGCATCGCGGACGAGATGACCTGCATCCGCTCGATGTTCACCGAGGCCATCAACCACGATCCCGCCGTCACTTTCTTCGGCACCGGCCACCAGCAGCCGGGCCGCCCAACGATGGGCGCGTGGGCCAGCTACGGTCTCGGCAGCGAGAACGCCGACCTGCCCGCCTACATCTGCCTTAACTCCGGCGGTGGCGGCCAGCCGCTGCAATCCCGCTACTGGGGCCCGGGCTTCCTCCCTGCGCAGCACGGCGCGGTCACGTTCCGCGCGGCGGGCGACGCGGTGCTCTACTTGTCGAATCCTCCCGGCCTCAGCTCCGCCGCGCGTCGCTCGACGATTGACGCGATGAACGAGCTGAACCGGCTTCAGCTCGGCGCGTTGGGCGACCCTGCCATCGCCGCGCAAATTGAGAACTACGAGCTGGCCTTCCGCATGCAGACCAGCGTGCCGGAGCTGATGGACCTCTCACAGGAGCCGGATTCCACCTTCGAGCTTTACGGCGCTAAGAAGGGCGCGGCCAGCTTTGCCGCCAACTGCATCATCGCCCGCCGCCTCGCCGAGCGCGGCGCGCGCTTCATCCAGTTGAACCACCGCGACTGGGATCATCACGGCGGGCTGCCCAAAGCCATGCCCAACAAGGCGAAGGAAGTGGATCAGGGCGCGGCCGCGCTGGTGAAGGATCTGAAGCAACGCGGCCTGCTCAAGGACACCATCGTCATCTGGGGTGGCGAGTTCGGACGGACCGCCTACAGCCAGGGCGAGATCAAGCCGGAGAGCTTTGGCCGTGACCATCATCCGCGCTGTTTCTCCATCTGGGCGGCGGGCGGCGGCTTCAAGGCGGGCGCGGTCCACGGCGCGACCGACGACTTCGGCTACAACATCACGCGCGACCCGGTCAGCGTGCATGACTTCCACGCAACGCTGCTGCACCTGCTGGGCGTGGACCACCTCAAGCTCACCCATCGCCACGAGGGTCGCGATTACCGCCTCACGGACATCCACGGCGAGCTGGTGAAGGGGATTCTGGCCTGAGCGCTCCGAGGCCGCGAACGCGCCAGAATACCTCTTCCTAACACGCCGTCTGACTCCCCAACTTTAACTTCTGCCATGCTCAACTTCTTCGGCCAACGAATCGCCGGCAACGCCCACTGCGATGGAATCGCGCGCCGGGAGTTTCTCAAGATCGGTGGCATGGCGGCCGGCGGGCTTTCACTCGCGCAGTTGCTCAAGCTCGAAGCGCAGGCCGGCACCGGCCGCTCGCACAAGGCCGTCATCAACATCTACCTCCCCGGCGGGCCGTCGCACATTGACATGTTCGACCTCAAGCCCAACTCCCCGCGCGAGATTCGTGGTGAGTTCCGGCCCATCGCCACGAATGTCCCCGGCATGGAGATCTGCGAGCTGTTCCCGCGCCTCGCGAAGATGGGCGACCAGTTCGCGCTCATCCGATCGCTCGCCGACTCCGATGGCGCGCATGACTGCTACCAGTGCATGACCGGACGCACGCAGAAGGAGAAGCGCACCGCACCCGCCGGCGGCTGGCCGAGCTTCGGGGCCTGCGTCTCGAAAGTTCAAGGCTCCGCGGCCGGCACGCCTGCGCACCTTTCCATCATGTATCCCACCGGCAACCGCACTTGGGGCGAGCCGGGCGAAGGCGGTTTCCTCGGCCACGCGCATTCCCCGATGCAGCTCGTCGCGAAAGATCCGAACAGCCGCGTGCAGAACCTGACTTTGCAGGGCATCACCCTCGACCGGTTGCAGGACCGCGAGCGGCTGCGGGCCTCGGTGGATCAGTTCCGCCGCGATGCCGACGCCGCCGGCCAGATGGACGGTCTCGACAGCTACAACCAGCAGGCGCTGGGCATCCTCTCTGATTCCAAGCTCACCGCCGCGCTGGACCTTTCCAAAGAGCATCCCAAGGTGGCCGAGCGTTACGGGGTGAATGACGACCGCTATCAGCGCGACGGTGCGCCGCGCATGATCCGCAACTTCCTCGTCGCCCGCCGACTCGTGGAAGCGGGCGCGCGCGTGGTGTCGCTCAACTACAGCCGCTGGGACTGGCACGGCGGCGACGGCATGAACTTCCCCAGTTCCCGCGAGGAGTTCCCGCTGTTGGACCAGGGCCTCTCCGCGCTGCTCACAGACTTGAAGGAGCGCGGCCTGGATCGCGATGTGGCCGTGGTGATGTGGGGCGAATTCGGCCGCACGCCCAAAATCAACAACATGAACAGCCGTGACCACTGGCCGCGCGCGAACTTCGCGCTCGTCGCTGGCGGCGGCATGAAGACCGGCCAGGTGATCGGCTCCACGGACCGCAACGGCGCGGATGTGGCCGACCGGCCGGTGAAGTTTCAGGAAGTCTTTGCCACCCTCTACCACTGCCTCGGCATTGACGTGAGCACCGCGACCGTGACCGACACGCAGGGTCGTCCACAATACCTCGTGGACTCCGGCATCACGCCGCTGCGCGAGCTGGTGGGCTGAGTCACCCAAGGTAAGTCCAGCCTGACCGAGCTTCGGTGAGCACCCCCACGGCTTCCCGCGACAGCAACGCGCCGTGTGGCGTTTGCGCGTTTCCAGCCGGTTTCGAACAATCTAACTCCTCCCTTGCACAAGGCAGGAATATAGCCTGCGCAGGCTATGGTGAATCCGGGCCGGGTGGCTGACATTGGAGGGAGTGATTGCCCGTGGCACGACGGGCGCACCCAGAATGTCCAACACCGCTGCCCCCACTTTGGTTCACGCAGAGCCGCCTTCTGGCGAAGGCACGAAGCCGGCGGCACCAGCCCACCGCAAGCGCGTGGCCTCGACTGATTTGAAGTCGGTCACTGCGGCACAGAAGCCCGCCATCTTCACGCTGGACAATCTGCGGCGGGACGCGCTCGCCGGCTCCATCACGGGATTGCTCGCATTGCCCTTGTCGGTCGGCATCTGTCTGATGTCGGAGTATCCGATTCAGGTCGGGCTGCTCACGGTGGTGTTCGCCTGCCTGATCAGCTTCATCACTTTCCTGTTCCGGCCCGGCAACTATGTCGGCACGCCGGGTATCGCCGCTGGCCTGGCCCCCGTCCTGGCGATGAGCGTGCACAAGTTTGGCATGGAAAACATGCCCCTGCTGATCTTCTTCACGTCGGTCCTGCAGGCGCTCGCATGGAAGTTCAACTGGCAGAGGTTCATCCTGAAAGCCATCCCGACCTATCTCATTGAGGGGTTGCTGGCGGGCATAGGACTGAAAATCGCGCTCAAGTTTCTGCCTTACACTTTCGGCGTTGTCACGGAGACGGCGGAGTTGTGGAGCATGGAGCGCCTGAAGATCGTCATGCTGTCGGTTGGGGCGCTGTGGCTGTTCCTGCACCTGTTCGGCAAATACAAGACCAAGTCTCCCGCCGTGCCCTACGTGGCGGTGATTGTGCTCGGGTTGGTCGCGGGACACTACATGACGCTGCCGATGCTGCACATTGATCCATCGGAGGTGAAGCTGGGCCTGCCATTCGCCAAGATTGGCTCACTAGATCCTCGGATGCTGTTCGAGATCTTTGGCTACGCGGTGATGCTCGCGCTGATTGATGTCATCGAGCAGGTCACCAGCAACGCGGCCATCGAAAAGCTCGACCCCTTGGGCCGCCCCGCCAACACGAACAACAGCCTGCTCGCCATCTGGATTGCCAACCTCGGCTCCAGCTTTTTCGGCGGCATGACGAATCTCGACGGCCTGGCCAAGAGCGCCACCAACGCGCTGGCCGGCGCGGTGTCCAAGGTCTCCAACTTGTTCACCGGGATGGTATTGCTTGTCTTCGTGCTCCAGCCGCACTTGCTCACGCACTTGCCCTATTTCGCGCTGGCGGTGCTGATGATCTTCACCGGCTGGAAGATGGTGGCCGGGCTGGTGCATGTGGCGGCGCATGGCCGTTACCCGCTGATTCTGGCGCTGTTTTGCGGCATCCTGACCTACACCGTCGGCATCTTCGAGGGGTTGCTGGTCACCTTGGTGGTCCATGTGTTCATCAACTTTGTCATCTTCCGCCACGACCACGTCCCGCTGCTGCAAATGCTCAAAACCCTGGCCTTGCGGTTTAGCGAACCGGTCCACCCGCACAGCACGGAGACCATGAACGTGCACAGCGACAAGGAGATTGGCGGGATCCATTACAGCAGCGTGAAGCGCAATCCAGCCGACAAAAAGGACTTGAAGGACTTCATCAACGACTGGGCCTTCGGCATCAACACCCACAGCGTGCCGGCCGTGGTGGCGACCTATGACTACAACGGCCTGCTCTGGGGCACGTTTGCCAAGGAGCTGCGCGAGGGACATGTGAACATCAAGGGTTACTTCGAGCACTTGTTCGAGCTGCCCAATGTGCATGTCCGCTTCGAGTCCGCCGAGGTCCGCCAATACAAGGACATCTTCATCCAGTCCGGCAAATACGTGTTCACCTTTGACCGCAAGGGCCAGCACATCACGGTGCCGGCACGTTACTCCTTCGTCTGCAAGAAGGAGCGGATGGGCTGGTTCATCGTGGAACATCACTCCTCGGAATTCCCGGCCTGAGCATCTTCCTAACCCACATCCCTTTCAGCATTTAACCCCAAACACACCCCACCATGCTCCCCGTCATCATCGCCATCGTGTTGCTAGTCGTCATCGTGTTGAGCACGGCCGTCATCAAGCAGGGCCATATCGGAGTGGTCACGCGCTTTGGCCGCTACGACCGGATCATGCAGCCGGGGCTGAACCTAAAGCTCCCGCTCATGGAGAGCGTCTGCAAAAATCTCTCCATCCAGAACCAGTCCATCGAGCTGGAATTTGAGGCAATCTCACTCGATCAGGCCTACGTAAACTTCAAGTCGCTCATCGTCTTCGCCGCGCAGGACAGCACCGAGGAGACGATCAAGAAAATCGCGTTCCGGTTCATCGACGACAAGAGCTTCATGCAGACCCTGGTCCGCAGCGTGGAAAGCTCCATCCGCGCCTTTGTCGCCAAGAAGAAGCAGGCGGAAATCCTGGTGCTCCGGGCGGAGATCATTGGCGCAGTCAAAGACCATCTCGAAGAGTCGCTGAACAGTTGGGGCTACCATTTGCTGGGCCTGCAAATCAACGACATCTCCTTCGACGAGGCCATCATGCGCTCCATGTCGCAGGTCGTCTCCAGCAACAACATGAAGCTCGCGGCCGAGAACGAGGCGCAAGCCCAGTATCTCATCAAGACCCGCGCCGCCGAGGCCGAGGCCCGCTCCATTCAGGTGAAGGCCGAGGCCGAGCGCGATGCCTCCCTGCTCAAGGGCGAAGGCAATGCCCGCTTCCGCGAGCAGGTCGCCCAAGGCCTCGCAAACGCCGGCAAGGTGATGGAGTCCGGCGGCGTGCCGCCCGGCTTCATGCTCTTCACCATGTGGCTGGACGGGATGAAATACATCTCCGAGCACGGCAAGGGGAACGTCATGTTCTTCGATGGCTCGAACGAAGGCCTGGAGCGCACCATGCGGCAAATGCAGGCGCTCAAGACGCTCGACAAGCGCTCGCACGACACCGCCGCGCACTGAGTCACGCCTCCGGGCTGGCAGCGGGCAGCCGCACCGGCACCACCACCTCGATGCACAGCCCGTGTGGTTCCACGCGGGCTGTGTGAAATTCGCCGCCTGACTGCCGCGCACGGGCGCGCATGCCGACCATGCCCAAGGTGGGAGAGGTCATCGTGTGGACTTCTGCCTCCGGCAGGCCTTTCCCGTTGTCCTCGATGAACAAACGGATCTTCCCCGCATCCGCCGTGAGGCGGATGCGCACCTGCGTGGCCCCCGAGTGACGGGCAATGTTCGTAAAAGCCTCCTGCGCGATGCGGAACAGATGAGTTTCCGTCTCGTCGGCGTAGCGACCGATGCCAGTGGCAGCAAATTCCACCTTCAACCGGGTGCGTTCCGCGAACTTCTCCGCGAGCCAACGCAGGCCGGCATCCAGGCCGAAGTCGTCCAGAATCGCCGGCCGCAGCAGTTGTGAAAGCTCGCGCACGTTGGCGATGGACTCGTCCACGAGGTGCAGGCAATCGGCCTTCAGTGCATCAAGACTCTGTGTGGAACCCTTCGTCAGGTTGGAGCGCACGGCGGCCAGCGATTGGCCCAGCTCGTCGTGCAGCTCATGGGAAAAGCGACGTGCCACCTGTTCCTGGCTTTGCAGCATGTGCCATGACACCCGGTCCAGTTCGCCGGACTGCCACTGGATGCGGTGAATGCTTTGGCGCACGAAGCCAATGGTCGTGAGGGCGCAGGCGATGGCGAGCACGAGACTCGCGCCGAGCAGCCAGGCGGCATCGCCTCCGAGCTCCTCGGACTGGC
>CAIPBN010000862.1 GCA_903863315.1 uncultured Verrucomicrobiota bacterium
GGTCGAGGTGGTTGGTCGGCTCGTCGAGGATCAGCAGATCAGGCCGTGAAACGAGCGTTCGGCACATGGCCACGCGACGTTTCTCCCCGCCGGAAAGCGAGGTGATTTCGCGGTCGCCGGGCGGCGTTCCGAGGTGCGACATCGCGGTCTCAATGCGGTTGTCGAGGTTCCAGCCGTCAAGGTGGGCGATGCGCTCCTCCAACTGCTCATGGCGCTTGGAGGCTGCGGGCAGCGACTCGAACTCCGCGATGAGGCCGAGGACGTGGCTCGCGCCATCGCGGATGTTTTCGAGGACATTCTTCTGCGGGTCCAACGTGAACTCCTGCGAGAGGTAGCTGATCACCAAGTCCCGGCGTGCGGCGACCTCGCCGCTGTCCGGCGTGCGCTGGCCGGCGAGGACTTTGAGGAAGGTGGACTTGCCCGCGCCGTTGCGCCCGACGAGACCGATGCGATCGCCCTCGTGGAGCGCAAGTGTGGCGTGGTCGAGGATGACGCGGTCGTTGAAGGCGACGACGAGTTCGTTGGCGGTGAGAAGGGCGGGTGCGGAATCGCTCACGGGTGAAAATCAGGTGCCGGCGACTTGCCGTCGCCGTGGGGAAGTATCGGTCGCAAAAGACGGCGACGACAGGTCGCCGGCACGGGCACTCACGCGAGTTTGACCTTGAGCCGCTGACCGCGGATGGCGGTGCGGTTGAGCTTGGAGATGATGCCGGAAGCGGCGTCGGCCACCACGTCCACGAAAGTGTGCCGCTCACGGATGTCCACAACCCCGACGGTGCCGGCAGGCAGGCCGGTCTCGCCCAGAATGCAGCCCACGACATCGCCGGGGGCGACACCGTGCGCCTCGCCCACGCTCATCCAGAGGCGGGTCATCTGCTCGGGCGTGCGCCGGCTGACCGGGCGCCGCGGCGGGAACTCAGGCCCGCCGGCACGCGGTCCGGGGCCGAAGTCATCGCGGCGCGGACGCTCGTTCGGCTGGTCTTCGTATTGGTCGTAGTCGCGGCGCACCGGTTGGCGGGCGGCGGGGCGGTCGAGAATCTTGCGGAGCTCCTTCTTCGGCGGACCCGGCTTGTGCGGCTGATTGACGAGCTTGCGCAGATCGGCGGCAGTGGACGGCTGGGAATCGAGATCGGGTTCCGGTGCTTGCGAATCGGCGGGCGAAGGTGCCGTGGGTGCGGAAGGCGGGGCAGCTTCGGTGGCTTCGGCAACTGCTGGAGCTGCTTTGGGCGGGGCAGATGAAGTCGCTTCCGTAGTCACGACTGGCTCGGGAGCTGGAGCTGGGGTCGCAGGCGCGGGCGCTTGAGCAACTACCAGAGTCGAGACAGGAGCCTCGACAACGGGTGCGGGCGGCACTTCCGCCTCGGGTTGACGCGGTGCAACACTTTGCGGCGCGGCAACTGCGAGCGTGGGCCGCTTGGCCGCAGGAGCCACCGGCGCGCGTGGTGCCGGACGGGGGGCAACCGGGGCCGGCGCGACGGCGGGTCTCGCCGGGGCACGGAGGGGTTGGCGGGCGGCAACTGGCACCGGGGCCGCCGGGCGGACGGGGACGGCCTGCGGCGCACGCTCATCAGGGCGAGTGGTGGACGGCTTCGGACCGGGCTCGCCGCCTTGCAACAGATGGAGCACGGCGGAGATGATGTCGGTGCTGTCGAAGCCCTCTTCCAACAGGCGTTCCACCGCATGATCCTGACGCTGGAATTCACCGCCCTGCAGGGTCGCCCGGACCTTGCCGAGCAACACATCGGCGCGGGCCTCTTCCACCTCCTCGACTGACGGGACTCGGCCGCGCTGGATGCGCATGTTGGTGAAGCGCTCGATGTTCCGGATCTGGAACAGCTCGCGCCCGGCGACGAAGGAGAAGGCCATGCCGCTGCGGCCGGCGCGACCAGTGCGCCCGATGCGGTGGACGTAATCCTCCGGATCGTAAGGCAGGTCGTAATTGAAGACGGCCTCGACATCGTCCACGTCGATGCCGCGTGCCGCCACGTCGGTCGCCACCAGGAATTCCAGGCCGGATTTCCGGAACTTGTTCATCACGCGATCGCGTTGCGGCTGGCTCATGTCGCCATGCAGTCCCTCGGCGGAATAGCCCTGCGTGTTCAGGTGCTCGACGAGGTCGTCCACCATGCGCTTGGTGTTGCAGAACACGATGCCGAGCTTGAGGTCGTGAACATCAATCAGGCGGGTAAGCACCTCGATTTTCCAGCGGCGGTCCACCTCGAAGTAAATCTGCTCGACCGTCGGCACGGTCATGGCCTGCTGCTCGATACGGACGTTCTCGGGCGTCTTGGAGTGGCGCTCGATCAGGTCGCGAATCGGCCGGGGCATGGTCGCGCTGAAGAACACGGTCTGCCGCGTGGCGGGAGTGGTCTGGAGGATGAACTCGATGTCCTCGCGGAAGCCCATGTTCAGCATCACGTCGGCCTCGTCGAGAATCACCATCTTGAGCCGGTCGAGCCGGAGCGTGCCACGGTTCATGTGGTCCATCACCCGGCCGGGCGTGCCGATGACGATTTGCGCGCCCTGCCGCAGGCCCATGAGCTGCCGGTCGTAGGACTGGCCGCCGTAGATGGGCAGCGCGTGGATGCCGCGCTTGAAGAACGCGAGCTTGTGAACCTCCTCGCACACCTGCACCGCGAGTTCCCGCGTGGGGCAGAGGATGAGCACCTGGACGGAGCGGTCCAGCGGGTCGATTTTTTCCAGCGCCGGAATGGCAAAGGCGGCCGTCTTGCCGGAGCCGGTCTGGGACTGGCCGACGATGTCCTTGCCCGTCAGCAAAATGGGGATGGCCGCGGCCTGGATGGGCGAGGCCTGCTCGAAACCGAGCTTGGCGATGGCCTTGAGTATCTCAGGCGAAAGCCCGAGTTCGGAAAACAGTTTGGGTATCATGCTGCGTCGAAGCGACTCGGCGAGTGTAACAGGGAAGCAACGGGGAGCGAGAGGTATTCTTGGGGTAAGCGCGCCGGCAAGGAACGCGGCCTTCAGACCGCAGAAACGTGCACAAGCCATTGCGCGGTTCACGCACACGCTCCCGGCCATGGCTTTCTGCGGCGTGAACGCCGCGCCCCACCCCCGCGTCAAGCGGCTCCGGTGCTCCCCTTGACTCGCCGGACTTCGGTTTTATAGTGCGCCCCATCATGTCACGGGACTTCGTAGAGGCGGGCAGCAAGGTGCCGCTGTCAGACCAACGACTCCAGCAGCTCAAGGAATTCCATCCCGCCGGTCGCGGCCCATGGGCGAGCGTGTCCGACGCCGACTGGAACGATTGGAAATGGCAGCTAAAGCACCGCGTCACCACCGTCGAGCAACTGGAGCAGTTCCTGCCCACGCTCACGCGCGAGGAACGCGCCGGGGCCATCCTGTGCCGCACCAAGCTGGCCATGGCCATCACGCCGCACTTCTTCAACCTCATTGACCTGGAGGACGAGCACTGCCCCATCCGCCAGCAGATGATTCCCCGGCTGGAGGAGACCAACACCGCCCCGTGGGAGATGAGCGACCCGTGCGGCGAAGACTCGCACTCGCCCGTTCCCGGATTGGTCCACCGCTATCCGGACCGCGTGCTCTTCCTCGTCACCGACCGCTGCGCTGCCTACTGCCGCTATTGCACGCGCTCGCGCCTCGTGAGCAACGCCAGCGGCTACGACTTCCATCCGGAGTTCGACCGGCAGATTGACTACATCGCCACGCATCCGGAAATCCGCGACGTGCTTCTCAGTGGCGGCGACCCGCTGCTCTTCAGTGACGAGAAGCTGGAGTATCTCCTTAGCCGTTTGCGGGCCATCAAGCACATCGAGTTCCTCCGCATCGGCACGCGCATCCCGCTCTTCCTCCCGCAACGCATCACGCCCGAGCTGTGCGCGATGCTCCGGCAGTTTCACCCGCTCTTCATCAGCGTCCACACGAACCACCCGCGCGAGCTGACCACCGAGGTTCGCGACGCCCTCGGTCGCCTCGCCGACGCCGGCATCCCGCTCGGCAACCAGTCCGTCCTGCTCAAGCACGTCAACGACGACCCCATCGTGATGAAGGCGCTCGTGCAGAAGCTCCTCATCTGCCGCGTGCGCCCCTACTACGTCTATCAATGCGACCTCATCGCCGGCAGCGCCCACCTGCGCTCCAGCGTGCGCAAGGGCCTTGACGTGATGAAGTCCCTGCGCGGCCACACCACCGGCTACGCCGTGCCGCAGTATGTCATTGATGCCCCCGGCGGCGGCGGCAAGGTGCCCGTGAACCCCGACTACGTCCTGAGCCGCAACGCGGACCGCGTCGTCCTCCGCAATTTCGAGGGCAAAGTCTTCGAGTATATCGAAGGTGCGGACGGCAACCCACGCTTCAAGCCCTCCGAGAACTTCCACGTGCCGGAGATGGTGTAGGACAAACCGGCGTTGCCACGCATCGGCCACCCGCTACACTCTCCGTCATGGGCCTCGCTCAAAAAGTTCCGCGCCTGACGCCGATGGAATACCTCGCCATCGAGCGAGCCGCGCCGACGAAGAGCGAATTCTACGACGGCGAGATGTTCGCAATGGCAGGCGGGACGGCG
Source organism: uncultured Verrucomicrobiota bacterium (assembly GCA_903863315.1). Lineage (GTDB taxonomy): Bacteria > Verrucomicrobiota > Verrucomicrobiia > Limisphaerales > SXTU01 > SXTU01. The sequence continues at coordinate 4,547 of CAIPBN010000862.1, forward strand.
CTGCACAGCTTGATTGGCACCAACGTCACGGGGGAGTTTCGCAATAAACTGAGAGGCAAGCATTGCGTCCCCTACAACGCTGACCTCCGCATCCAGGTGCAGGCCACAGGGCTCTTCACCTACCCGGATTTGTCGATCATCTGTGGCCCGCTCCAGTTTGCCGACGCCGACGACACCGTCACCAACCCCAGCGTCCTCATCGAAGTCCTCTCGCCCTCCACGGAAGCCTACGACCGCGGCCAGAAGTTTCTCCAGTATCGGCAGATTCCATCGCTGCGAGAGTATCTGCTGGTAAGCCAGCACGAACCTTTGCTGGAGCTGTTCGTCCGGCAGGACAACAATCTTTGGTCCCTCCGCGAGGCAGCGGGACTCGACGCGCGATTGGAAATCCCATCGCTCGAAATCGCCGTCTCGCTGGCCGAGATCTACGCGAACGTGGACTTCCTACCCCAGCCACTACGTGTGATCCCAAGCAAGTAGGCTCCGTCCGCTTCCACACTGGCTTCCGCGTCGGCCTTTGCTAGCCTGCCGCCCGTGAAAGCCGCGACCCAACGCAAGCCCGCCGTCCGCCGTTCCGCCTCCCTCATTTCCCGCGCCATGGGGCAACTGCCCAAGGCAACTCGGACCGCGCCCGTCCGGGCCGTCGCCCACGCGCCCAAACCCGTCCCCGCCAAGGACCGCCGCCTCAACTTCGGCTCCAAGTGGGACTACGCGCCCGCGCCCGAGGACTACAAACACATCCCCATCGCCCCGCGTCACGAGCTGTTCATCGGCGGCAAGTTCGTCGCGCCGCACTCGGGCAAATACTTCGACTCCATCAACCCCGCCACCGAGGAGAAGCTCACGGAGATCGCCCTCGCCGACGAGGTGGACGTGGACCGCGCTGTGCAGTCCGCCCGCACCGCCTACGACGGCATCTGGTCCAAGCTCCCCGCCAGCGAGCGCGGCAAATACCTCTACCGCATCGCGCGCATCATTCAGGAGAAGGCCCGCGAACTCGCCATCCTCGAAACCCTCGACGGCGGCAAGCCCATCAAGGAATCCCGCGACTTCGATCTGCCGATGGTCGCCGCGCACTTCTTCTATTACGCCGGCTGGGCGGACAAGTTGAAGTATGCCTTCCCCGGCAAGACGCCGCGCCCACTGGGCGTCGCCGGGCAGATCATCCCGTGGAATTTCCCGCTGCTCATGGCCGCGTGGAAAATCGCCCCCGCCCTCGCCTGCGGCAACACCGTCGTCCTCAAGCCCGCCGAGACCACCAGCCTCACCGCGTTGCACCTCGCGGAAATCTTCGCGGAAGCCGGCCTGCCCGACGGCGTGGTCAACATCATCACCGGTGCCGGCGCGACCGGCAGCGCGCTTGTGAACCATCCCGACGTGGACAAAATCGCCTTCACGGGCAGCACCGAAGTGGGGAAAGCGATTGCGAAGGCCATCGCGTCGCGGAGCGCCGGTCTCCGACCCGGCGCGAACCTGGACGCATCGCAGCACGCCGGCTCGGAGAGCGGCGCTCCGAAAATCCCGAAGCTCACCCTCGAACTCGGCGGCAAGGCGGCGAACATCATCTTCGAGGATGCCCCGCTCGACCAGGCCATCGAAGGTATTATCAACGCCATCTACTTCAACCAAGGCCACGTCTGCTGCGCCGGCTCGCGGCTCTTCGTGCAGGAAAGCATCTACAAGACCGTCATCAAGAAACTCCGTGACCGCCTCGCCACCCTCCGCGTCGGCAACCCGCTCGACAAGAACACCGACATCGGCGCGATCAATTCACACGCACAGTTGATGAAGATCCACGAGCTGGTGCGCAGCGGCGTGGACGAGGGCGCGGACCTGCACCAGTCCAATTGCGCGCTGCCGGCAAAGGGTTATTGGTTCCCGCCCAGCTTCCTCACCGGCGTGACCGCGAGCCACCGCGTGGCCCAAGAGGAAATCTTCGGCCCCGTGTTGAGCGTGATGACCTTCCGCACGCCCGAGGAGGCCTTCGAGCGCGCGAACAACACGCCCTACGGCCTGAGCGCCGGCGTGTGGACCGACAAGGGCAGCAAGATTTTCAAGCTCGTGAACAAGCTCCGCGCCGGCGTCGTGTGGGCGAACACCTACAACAAGTTCGACCCCACCAGCCCCTTCGGCGGCTACAAGGAAAGCGGCTTCGGTCGCGAGGGCGGAATGCAGGGGCTGGCGGCGTATTGCCGGATTTGACCAACTAAATCGAAGCATTTGAGATGATCGAGGAGCGAATTGATTCGTTGGAGAGGTATCTTCAACTGCTTGAAACTATCGAGCAGACGGAGGTAGTGCTGTTCCGAGGTCAGCGGGAGAAGAAGGAGCTACTTCCAAAGATAGCAAGGAGAGA
>CAIPBN010000863.1 GCA_903863315.1 uncultured Verrucomicrobiota bacterium
CCACCTCGATGGAGACGTGGCCGTAGGTGCAGTTGATGAGCGTGTTGCCGTTGGCGAGGCGGATGGCGGTGAAGGGCCAGTTCGGCGTCTTCACTTCCCAGACGATTTCACCTTTGGGCGAGTATTCGCGAACGACTTTGTCGTGGAGTTGCGGGATGAGGTAGTTGCCGTTGGGAAGTTTGCGGGCCATGCGGCTCTGCATGTGGTGGTTGGTGAGCTGGCAGGAGATGGGAAACTCCAGGACGATTTTGCCGGTGCGGTCGAGTTCGAGTAGGCGCGGCTTGGGGCCGGCTTCCGTGACCATGATGCGGTTGTCGCCGACGACTTGGGCGGTGTTAACCTCGGCCTGCGTGCCTTGCCACTCGAAGAGTTTCTTGCCATCGCGCGTGACTTCCACCACGCCGCCGCCGGGGTATTCCTTCGACTTGGAAAGGGCGAGGAGGAGGTTGCCGCTGGGGAGCACGTAGCCATCGCGCGTGGCGTGCGGGTAAGTCCAGATGGCCTTGCCGCTGCCGTCCACAATGCGGGTCTGGCCACCGCAGGCGAGGAAGGAGTGGGTGATGGGGGTTTGGGCGTGGCCGGCGGCTAGTCCGGCGAGGGTGAACGCGACGGCCAGCACCGCGGTGCGGAGGGTGAGTTGCATGGTGGGATTGGAGACTGCTTCGGGCGGGGAGCCAAGGGAAATTCTGCGGCGGGAAACCCCTTGTCTCCGCCGGGCAGGTGGCTTCCAATCCGTCTGCGTGAGCGAGCCAGCCCCCAGCATAAATGAACCGGTGAAGTTTCCCCCTGGTTTGCAGAACGCCTTTCTCTTCGCGGGCTTCAACGCGCTGTCATTCCCGATCGTGGTGGGCAATCCGATGATCCTCTACGCCAAGACGCTGGGGGCCAGCGCGACGGTGCTGGGCATCATCGCGGGCATGATGCCGCTGCTCGTCATCTTCCAAATCCCGGCCGCCAGCCATCTGGGCCGGATTGGCTACAAGCGCTTCGTCTATGCCGGCTGGGGGATACGCACGATCTTCATCGTCGGGCTGGCGTTGCTGCCGCTGCTGACGGAGGTGCTGGATGCAACCGCCCGGCTGGCGTTGGTGCTGCTGCTGCTCTTCGCCTTCAACCTTTCGCGGGGCATTTCGAGCTGCGCGTGGCTGCCCTGGATCACGACGCTGGTGCCGGAGTCCATCCGGGGCCGCTATCTCGCGTGGGACGCCGCCTGCGTGAACTTCGCCAACTTCCTCGTCATCGTGCTGGTGGCGCTGGCGCTGGGCGACCGCCCCGCCCCGTGGCAGTTCGCGGTGATGTTCCTCTTTAGTGCGGCGATGGGCGGGATGAGCCTCGTGTTCCTCAAGCGCATCCCGGATGTGGAACCGCAGACGGCCACCCGCAGCAACAACCCCGAGCCGGTGCCGTGGCTGGCCATCTCCGCGCATCCGCCCTTTCGCCGGCTGCTTTGGGTGAACGTGGCCTGGCCGCTCGCCGTGGGCGGCGTCAGTGCCTTCACCACCGCGTGGCTCAAGGTCGAGGCCGGCATGACCGAGGGGCAGGTCTTGCTGGTGTCTTCCGTCGCCTTCTTGGGCGGCTTGAGCAACCTGTGGCTGCTCGGGCCGAGGCTCGACCGGTTGGGCAGCCGGCCCGTGCTATTGATCTGCATGGCCACCTGGCTGGTGATTGTGTGTGGCTGGCTGGCCCTGGCCGGTCGCCTGCTGTCGCCCACGACGCCGGTGTTGCTGACGTTGCAGTTCCTCATGGGGCTGGCCTCGGCGGTGACCGGACTGGCCAACATGCGGCTGGCGATGGCGATCATTCCCGTGATGGGCCGGGACCACTTCTTCGCGCTGTTTTCCGTGGTGGCCAATCTGGCGATGGGTTTGTCGCCCATCCTGTGGGGTGTGTTGATTGATGCCCTGCGGCCGTTGAACTACGTGTGGCACGGGCTGGCGGTGAACCGTTACACGGTCTTCTACGCGCTGGTGGGCGTCTTCTTCTTGCTCACGCTGTGGTTGTGCCAGCGGCTGGAGGAACCCAAGGCCGTGAGCATGGAGCAGTTGCTGCGGGAGATGTTGATCGAGTCGCCGCAACGGGCCTTGATGCGGCTCTGGCCCCGGGGCTGAACCGGCACCAAGTCAGTCGCGCGTGCTTTCCGGATTTGTGGCATGGGCGCGCAGCCGCAGCGCGTTGCCGATCACGATCACATCCGACAACCCCATCGCCGCCGCGCACAGCACCGGGCTGAGCAGGCCCAACGCGGCCAGGGGCACTGCGGCGGCATTGTAGAAGAAAGCCCAGAAGAGGTTTTGCTTGATGGTGCGGAGCGTGGCCTGGGCCAGTGCCAGGGCGGCGGGCACCGCCAGCAAATCTGATTGGAGCAGCAGGATGTCCGCCGCCTCGCGGGCGACATCGCTGGCGCGGGCCACTGCTATGCCCAAATCCGCCTGTTCGAGCGCGGGAGCGTCGTTGATGCCGTCGCCGACAAACGCCACGCGTTCTCCGCGCGCCTGAAGCTGCTGCACGATGCCGGTCTTGCCCTCGGGCCGCACGCCGGCAAAGACATTGGCCTTGGGGATGCCCACCTGTTCGGCGATGGCAGCGGCGGTGCCGGCCATGTCGCCCGTGACCAGATACACCGCTTTTCCCTGCGCGCCGAGCCGGGCAACCATGCGGGCGGCGGCTGGCTTGAGCTGATCGCGCAGGGCGAAGAGGCCGAGCAGTTCGGTGCCCCGGGCGAGGCCAAGCACGGTGGCTCCCCGACCGGACCACTCGGCGACGAAGTCAGCCGGGGCCGCCGCCACCCCTGAGGCGGCCAGCCACGGGAGCGAACCCAGCCGCCAGCCACCGGCTGCGGTGGTGGCCTCGATGCCTGCCCCGCGCACCTCGCGCCAATCCGTGAAGGCGGCGGCGTGGGCCGGTGTGGCCTGCGCTGCGAGGGCGCGGCTCAGCGGATGGTTGGACGGGGTGGCCAACTGGGCGGCGAGTTCGGCCAGCGGTTCCGGGCTGGGCTTGAGTTCCAGCATTGCGGCCACGGCCAGTTTGCCTTCGGTCAGCGTGCCGGTCTTGTCGAGCAGCACTGCCGTGATGCGCCCGCTCTTTTCCAGGGCCGCACCGTCCCGAATCAGGATGCCCCGGCGGGCGGCGGCGTTCACCCCGGCCATGATCGCGGCGGGCGTGGCGAGGCCCATGGCGCACGGGCAGGCCACAATGAGCACGCCAGCGGCATGAATGAACGCGGCGGCCAGCGGGGTGGCCGGGAAATGCCCGGCCGGCAGGAAGGGCAGCAGCGTGGTCGTGGTGCGCAGTGCGCTCTCGTAAGCCAGTCCCCACCAGAGTCCGGTGGCCACGGCGACGAGCACCACCACCGGGACAAAAACGGCGCTGACCTGATCGCCGAGCTTCTGGATCGCCGCGCGGCTCGACTGGGCGCGCTGCACCAAGGCGATGATTTGGGCCAGCGCGGTCGCCGTGCCCGTGGCGGTCACGCGGAAAACCAGCCGGCCATTCTGATTCACCGTGCCCGCGTAGAGTTTGGCTCCGGTGGCTTTTTCCACCGGCAGGGATTCGCCGGTGAGCATCGCTTCATCCACGGCGGACTGGCCTTCGTGCACTTCTCCGTCCACCGGCACGCGGTCGCCGGGCCGGAGCACGACATGATCGCCGGGCTGCAATTGCGAGACGGGGATTTCCTGCTCGGCCCCGGCGGGAGTCAGTCGCCGCGCGGTCGCCGGGGCCAGCGTGAGCAGGGCGCGCAACGAGCTGGCTGCGCGGGCGCTCATCCGGGCTTCCATCCAATGGCCCACGCTGATGAGGGTGATGATGGCCGCCGCCTCCATGAAGTAAGCGTGTCCGGGCCAGCCGGACAGCAGCGCCCAGGTGCTGAACCCGAAGGCAGTGGTCGAGCCCAGCGCCACCAGCGTGTCCATGTTCGAGCGGCCGGCCCGAAGCTGCCGCCACGCGCCCACGTAAAACCGTGCACCGCACACCACCTGCACCGGGAGGCTGAGGGCGAAGGCCGTCCACTGAAACCAACGTTCTCCGCCCAACGCAAAGCCCCATTCGCCCAGCATGAGCAGGGCGGTGATCACACCGCCGAAGACCACGTTGAACTGC
>CAIPBN010000864.1 GCA_903863315.1 uncultured Verrucomicrobiota bacterium
CGGCAACCAGTTGTGCCAGCGCGCCGGGCTTGCCCTGGGCGAAGCTCCACAGCGCATCCGCCGGCTGGATGCCGACGAGCGCGGCGAACGCCGCCTGTCGGGCAGCCTCCGGACCATCGCCGCCGGCGAGCAACTCCAACGCGGGCTGGCTCTTTTTCAGATCCTCCGGCTTTTGCGTCACGAGCAGCTTGGAGAGATCTGCGAGCACAGCAGCTTGACCGACCGGCGCACGCTTGATGCCGGCCAGCAGCTCCGTCGGGACATCGGACTTGTTCAGCTTGGCCAGCGCCTCGGCAGCCTCGAAGCGGAACTTCGGAGCCATGCCCGGACGGCCCATAATCACCTCCCACAGCGGGATGAACTTGGGATGTGTGGTTTCGCGGTCCGCCAGCAAGAGCTGCTCATTGGACAGCCGGCCAAGCTGGTATTTGACGATGACCGGACTCTTGTCGAGGAAGAGGATGGGCTTTTCCACCTTCCCCAGCGAGGAACCTTCCGCTCCCCACACCGGGCCGGTCATGGCCACCAGCAGGGACATCAACGCCAGAAATTGAACCGACAATCTCATGTTCATAAACACGGACAGGGTAGGCGCAACGCATCGCCGACGCCAACGTCGAAATGCCAAAACAGCCCGCGTTAGGCCGCTGCGCCACCGCACTCGCGGTTTGACACCTTCGCGCGCCGGACTCACGCTGGCTGTCGTATTTCAACGCACGCGCCAGCATGAGTTCCCTCCTTCCGCGCCTCCGCCGATTGCTGGCAGCCTTCATCGGCCTCGGCCTCCTGTGGTTCGTGGCTTCGGACCGGCTGCTCACCGGCAAGTTCAACCCCGTCGCCATCGGGGTCAGCTTCGGCTTCATCGGCATTGCCGCGGCCGGCCTGTTCTTCCTCCTGCGGCGGGACATCCAGCGCCGCGAGCAGGCCACGGCCAAGATCAATGAGGCCCGGCAGACCTTCGAGACCATCTCACACTCGGCCCCCGCCGGCATTTTCCGCGCAAACGCCCAGGGTGACATCATCTTCGTCAACAACCGTTGGTGCGCGCTGACGGGGCGCTCCCAGGCTGAATGCCAGGGTTTCGGCTGGTTGCTGGCGGTGCATCCGGACGACAACAAGCGGGTGAGCGAGGAGTGGCGCAAGTGCGTCCGGGGTGAAAAGGAGTTCCGCCTCGAGTTCCGCTTTCGCAACAAGGACGGCTCCATTCGCTGGGTCGCCGGCCATGCCACCCGGTTGCTCGATGAACATGAGCACAGCACCGGCATCATCGGTTCCGTCCTCGACATCCATGAGCGCAGGGTCGCCGAGGATGCCCGCGCTGCGGAACAATCGGAAGCCCTGGACACGGCGCTAGCCAAAGTCCAGCAGGAGGCCAGTTACCGGCGTGAGATAGGAGCCGAGCTGGAGCGCCGCGCTGACGAGATAAAGAAAAAGGACACGGAGCTGGAGAGCGCCAACCGCCAGCTTTGGACGGAGCTTTCCGGCCGTGAGCAGGTCGAGGCGGAACTGGCCAAGACGCGCGAGTCCCTCGAACAGCTTGTGGCCGAGCGCACCAGCGCCCTCAGCGTTGTCATCACCGGCCTGGAAGCCGCCGTGGCCGAGCACGAGGCCACGGAGCGCCAGTTGCGCGAGGAGAAGGCGCGTGCGGAAAGCAACGGCGGACCCGCCGCCGAGACTGAAAGCCTGCGCCGTCAATTGCAGGAAGAGGTGGTCCGCCGACAAGCGGCGGAAGCGGAAGCCAGCAAGGCCCGCCAAGCCTGTGTCGAACTCCGGGCCGCCGGCGGAACCTCGAGCGGCCCGTCCGATGAAACGCTCAAGCACCGTCTCCAGACTGAAATCGAACGCACCAGCCAGCTTGAGAACGAGATCGCCACGCTCCGGGTTTCGCTGCTGGCCGAACACGAAAAGGCCGAGCGCGCCGAGGCCGAGCGTTCCATCTCCGAGGAGGCGATGTTGCAGACCAACACCGGCATCCAGCAGCGCATGGTGCAGTTGGATGCGGAACTGGAGCTGACCAAGGAAAAACTGGTGGCGGAAATCCTCCGCCGCGAGCGGGCCGAAGCCGACGCATCAAGCGAGGAAGCCACCCGTGAGCTCCAGTTGCGCATCGCCGCGCTCACCGAAGCGCAGGCAAGCCTGCAAGCCGAACTGGCCAGCCACGAGGAGGCGGAACAAGTGCTCCGCGAGGAGCGCAACGCCCTGGCCCAGCAGCTCGATGCCGCCCTCGCCGACCGCTCCGCATTGGCCAACCAAAGCGCGGCCCAGGCGCAGTTGGAGCAGCAGGTTTCCGAACTGCAAGCAACCAACACCCGGTTGCGAGAGCAGTCAGCCCGTGATGCCGAGGCGGCGGAAGCCGAGCGCAGCCGGCTCACCGCCAGTCTCGCGGAGCTGCGGACGCACATGGAACAAGCCGCCGCCCTGCACCGGGAGGCCGAGACGGCGGCCACCGAGTTGCGGACCGGTTCGGAACAACAGCTTGCGGAAGTCCGTCAGCAATTGTCTGTGCTCCAGCAGCAGCTTCAGGCCGAGGCCGAGCGCCGCGCCTCAGCCGAGTCGGCCCTTGGCCAGTCTACCTCCGAGCTGGAGCGCCGGCTCGTCGAAGCCACTTCCGCCCTGGCCGAG
>CAIPBN010000865.1 GCA_903863315.1 uncultured Verrucomicrobiota bacterium
CCGACCGCATGCAGCACGACGGCTGGTTCGAGACGCTGCTCCAGAGCCAGCTCGGCGGCCAGCAGGTGCGCTTCCGCAACCTCAGCGCCAGCGGCGACCGCCCGAATTCCTACCCGCGCAGCAGCGGCATCCCGTCCATCACGACTTACTTGCAACAGGTGAAGGCCGACGTGGTCTTCGCGTTCTTCGGCTACAACGAGTCGTTCGACGGCAAGCCGGAGGATTATCAGAAGCAGCTCGTGGACTTCGTGCGCCGCACGCGCGGCTCGAAGGCGAACGGCAAGTCCTTCCCGCGCATCGTCCTCTTTAGCCCCATAGCGCACGAGGACACGCGCAACCCGAACGTGCCCGACGGCAAGGCGCACAACGTCCAGCTCGAGGCCTACACGAAGGCCACCGAGGCCGCCGCAAAGGAAGCGGGCGTGGCGTTCGTGGACTTGTTCCATCCGTCGCTCGCGCTCTTCAAGGCCGCGCGCACGCCGCTCACCATCAACGGCGTTCACCTCACCGAGGACGGCAACCGCCAGCTCGCCGAGGTCATCGCCAAGGCGCTGCTCAACAAGTCCGTCAGCGCGTCCGGCTCGCTGGAATCGCTGCGCGCCGCCGTGCTCGATAAGGAGACGCATTGGCACGCCCGCTACCGCTCCCGCGATGCGAACGACGTCTTCGGCGGCCGCTCGACGCTGTCCTTCGTGGACGGCCAGAACAACGCCGTGGTCCTCCAGCACGAGCTAGTGATGTTCGATGTGCTGACCGCGAATCGCGACGAGCGCTTGTGGGCGCGCGCGGTGGGCAAGGACAAGACCATTGACGACAGCAACGTGCCCCGGCCCGTGCCCGTCATCTCGAACGTCGGCGGCAAGAGCAAGAGCAGCAGCGCGGTGAAGGAAGGCGCGCTCCGCTACATCAGCGGCGAGGAAGGGCTGAAGCACATGGCCGTGGCGAAGGGTTTCGAGGCGAACCTCTTCGCGGACGAAGCGCGCTTCCCGGAGCTCATCAACCCCGTGCAGATGCAGGTGGACGCGAAGGGCCGCCTGTGGGCTTCCGTGTGGCCGACCTACCCGATGTGGGAGCCGCTCAAGCCGATGAACGACGCGCTGCTCATCTTCCACGACGACAACAACGACGGCAAAGCGGACCGGATGACGGAGTTCGCGAAGGTGCAGAACCCGCTCGGCTTCGAATTCTGGGGCGGCGGCGTGCTGGTGACGTGCCCGCCGGAAATCATTTTCCTCAAGGACACCGACGGCGACGACAAGGCCGATGTCCGCATCGTCATGCTGCAAGGGCTGGATTCCTCGGACACGCATCACGGGGCAAACAATCTGATCTACGGCCCGGACGGCGGCATCTACTGGCAGAGCGGCGTCTTCATGCAGCACAACCACGAGCACCCGTGGGGCTCCTCGCTCCAGACCGGCGCAAGCGCGATGTATCGCTTCGACCCGCGCCGCTTCACCATCGCCATGCACGCGGGCAACTCGCCGAACCCGCACGGCATCGCGTTCGACCGCTGGGGCTACCACTACGCCACCGACGGCAC
>CAIPBN010000866.1 GCA_903863315.1 uncultured Verrucomicrobiota bacterium
ACAGCCTGGCTCGAGATTTCATCAACTCAGGCTTGGAAAACGGCTTCTTCGGCAGCTGTGAGATTTCTTACAGTGACCGGACTCCTGCATGTCTGCGGAGCGAGAATGACATTCCAGAGTCCTTGAGAGAGTTGATTGCTAACTGTGATTACATGATCTTCGGATCCCCATCCATTTCCAGGCGTTGTTGGAGCGAAGATTTCAAGATTTTAAAAGTAATCGGCGCGAAGCGGATTGTCGTCATTGGGCCCAAGAACTTCGGATGGAACATGAATGCCGTCATGTTGTTACCCGCAGACGCCAGACAAAGTTACCGTGCTGAAATCCTGAGGGATGTGCTGAATAGCAATGAGCAACTCGAACGCTTGCTGTCGGAGGAATATTTCGTGAATTTGATCGGGCTGATTTCTGATGGACACGGTCGGATTCCAGTTTTCACGGAAGACGGAATGCTCATCTCCCAAGACAGGGTCCATCTGACAAAAGCCGGTGCAAAATACGTTGGAAAGAGGCTTTTCGAGCACCCACTACTGGTGCCATTAAAGTGAGGCTGCCAGCCCGCCAGGACAGGCTGCGACCGCACCGAAGCAAACCGTTCCGCTCAACGGGGCCGGCTCCTGTTCCTGCTGGCGGTCTATTGGGTGAGCCGCAAGCTGGTGGGGATGATTTGAAGTGCTGCAGTGCCAAGGCAGACGCGCCTATGCAGGGTGCGCCGTTGCGCTCATGCCAGGGACGAAGACATGGGCGGGCATGGTTTTCACATCGCGGATGTCCGGACGGAAGCCCATGTGCGCCAGCACATCGCGCTCCAGATCGATGCCCGGGGCAATCTCCGTCAATTCGAGCCCGTGTTCGTTCATGCGGAAGACGGCGCGCTCGGTTACATACAGCACTTCCTGCCCGACCTGCCGGGCCCGACGCGCGCTGAAGGAAATCTGCTCCACGTCCGCGAGAAATTTGCGCGCCGATCCTTCGCGCACGATGCGCAGCCGGCCATCCTCCACTGCCACCTCCAAACCGCTCGCGGTGAAGGTGCCGCAGAAGACCAGTCGCCGGGCGGTCTGGGTGATGTTGATGAAGCCGCCCACGCCAGCCAGTCGTGCGCCGAACTTCGAGACATTCACGTTGCCGGCGGCATCCACCTGCGCACAGCCCAGCGCGGCGAAGTCCAGCCCGCGGCCGTCGTAGAAATCGAACATCGCCGGCTGGTCAATGATGGCGTGCGGATGCACCGAGGCACCAAAGGACAACCCGCCCGCCGGGCGACCGCCAATGACGCCTGCCTCGACGGTCAAGGTGACGCGGTCCAGCAGCGTGCGTTCGGCGGCGATTTGCGCAACGCCTTCGGGAATGCCCACGCCCAGGTTCACGATGAACCCGGCGCGCAGCTCGTCGCAGGCGCGGGCGGCGATGATGCGGCGCTCGTCCATCGGCATCAGGGACAGCGGCGGAGGTGGTTCAGCCAGCGAGGCGGCCGTGACGAAAGCCGGATTGAAATTTTCCCCAAAGGTTTGCGGATGGTCCTCGGCGGACGCGAGCACGATGCGGTCCACCAGCATGCCCGGCACACGAACGGAGTGCGGCGGCGCGGGCTGATCGAGCAGTTCGCGGACTTGTGCGATGACGATTCCGCCGCAGTTGCGCGCAGCCTGTGCGGCCGGGAGAATTTCCGTGACCACGGCTTCGTTGTCACAGACGAGGTTGCCCAGCGGATCGGCCGCCCAGGCGCGGATGAGTGCGACGTGGATGGGGAAGGACTTATACCAAAGCCACGTCCGGCCACCGAGTTCCACGCGCTCCACCAGCGTTGCTTTTGAACGCTGGTTCAACCGGCCACCGCCGTGCGCGGGGTCCACAAAGGTGTCGAGGCCGATGTGTGTGATGCAGCCCGGGCGGCCCGCGGCGATGTCCCGGAACAACTGCGCCACCACGCCCTGCGGGAGATTGTAGCCCTCCACCTTCTCCTCGAACACGAGTCGCCCGATGCTGCGACAGGTGGCGTAGTGGCCGCCGATGACCCGGTGCAGCAGCCCTTCGAGCGCGATGTGTTCCAGCCCTTTGTCCGCCCAGTTTCCCTGCCCGGCGGCATACAGCAGCGTCAACCCCCGGGGCCGCCCCTGTGCCTTAAAGCCAGCCCCGAGCGCCTGCGACAAGGCCTCGGCGTGCATGCTGCCGCAGAAGCCGGTGAACACAATCGTCTGGCCGTCCTGGATGAGCGACACCGCCTCGGCGGCGGAACACAGTTTGGCATCACGGGGGGGTCTCATCGTGCGGGGACTTTCCACAGCTTCACGCAGTCGGCCGGGCCGCCGGGTGGAAGCCGCCACCTGACTTGCGGCCCAGCCGCCCGGACGCGACGAGCTGTTGCAGCAATGCCGGCGGCGCGAGCACTGGATTGGGCTCGTGCTGCTGCATCGCTTCATACATGTGCAGCAGCACATCCAGCCCGGCGAGGTCCGCCGTCTCCAGCGGCCCCATCTTCCACGCACAGCCGAGCCGCATGGCCTTGTCGATGTCCGCCGCGTCTGCCTGGCCGGATTCAAGGAGCCGGATCGCCTCGCCAATCGCGGCCCCGAGGATGCGGTTCACGATGAAGCCCGTCTGGTCGCGCCGCACGAGCACCGGCTCCTTGCCGATTTGCCGGACGAAGCTGGTGGCGCGCTCGATGGTTGCGTCGCTGGTAGCCGCCCCGCGAACCACCTCCACCAAGGCCAGCATCGGCACGGGGTTGAAGAAGTGCAGACCGCAAAACTGCTCCGGCCGGCGCGTGGCCGACGCCAGTTGCGTGATGGGAATGGCGGAGGTGTTCGAGGCGAAGAGCACTTCGGGCGGACAAAGCACATCCAGCCGGGTGAAGAGCTCGCGCTTGAGCGATTCCCGCTCCGGCACGGCCTCGATCACCAGTTGGGCGTGCGCGGCCGCCGCAAGGTCCGTCGCCGGCTGCACCCGCGCGAGCACCGTGTCCACCGGCTCCGCCAACTGGCCTCGGGCATGCAGCTTGCCCAACGACCACCGGATCTTCTCCACCGTGCCGCGCACTGCGTCGGCATTGACATCGTAGAGCGTCACCGACACGCCCGCAGCGGCTACGACCTGTGCAATGCCGCCGCCCATGATGCCCGCCCCGGCAACGAAGACTTGGCGGATGTTTGGATGGGAGCCGGGGGAACTCATTTCAGCAGCGTAATTTTGGTGTCGCGGCGATCATGCGCATTCCCCGCACTCGCTGCAACCGCCCAAAACGTGAAGCTGGCTACTTCCCAACTTCCGGCGCGGTCTGCTCGGGTGTGATGCCACCGGGCGGCAATTCCAGAATGCGGATGTTGCGGAAGTGAATCTCCGCCCCTTCGGACTCCAGGCACAGGTAGCCCTTCCGCACCGACGCCTGGCTCACACCGTTTACGAACTTGCCGTTGATGGCCAGCTTGACCACGCCGTCCACGGCCACGACATCGTAGGTGTTCCACTCACCCTTGCCCTTGCAGCGCATCTCGACGGACTGGCTGCGGCTTCCGCGCGGATTGTCCGGCGTGGTCTTCAATCCATTCGCACCGAACAGCTCGCCGGAGACGTAGCCCAGCGGACGCGGCTTGCCGTCCTTCTCCGGGTTGAGGAACGGCCATTGCAATTCGAGCATCTGCACCTCCATACCCTTGGGCAGGTTGCGTCCCGGCGGCACCGAGCCCTCGCTCCAGATGAACACGCCGGAGTTGCCACCGGCCTGCATGTGCCGCCACTCGATGTGCAGGATGAAATTCTCATACTGCTTCGCCGACCGCATCACGCCGATGGGCCGGCCGCTGCACACGAGCAAGCCGTCGCGCACGCTCCAGGTCTCCTTGCTGGTGTTCACGTCCACCCAGCCGGTGAGGTCCTTGCCGTTGAACAGCTCGCGGAAGGCGGCGGGCTCATTCGTCGAGGTGGTTTGCGCCGTCGCCAGAACCGGCAGGACGAGGAGGAGGCCAAGGCAAAGGATCGGTTTCATGAGCGTTTGAATGTGGAGAATTCGTGGTCTGATCGAGTTGGTCTGATGAGCACGCTGGCAACGGGTGGCAACTTCAGTAGCAGGTTGCCGACGGAGGGCAATGCCTGACTCGCGTGGGAAGGCGCTACACGTGGCCCAAACACCCCGGCCACCTTCCCGATGAAGTTCCGTTGGTTGCGCGAGCGCATCTGTCTTTACGGTGGCGCAGGTGATGCGGGCTTCCTCGGCGGTCGAATACATACATGCCGCGACTCATGCGGTGAACACCCCCTAGGCTAACACCCCATCGCCCGGCCCGGCCAAGCGCGTAGCGTTCCCTCAGTCAATGACGACTAGCGAATTACTCGTGAAAGTGAAGGGCCACCGAGGCTCCGCGCCGCTGTCCGCCGATGGACTCTGGCTTGCCGCAGGTTCGTTCAACGGCATCCCAGATCATGTGACCGTGCGCTCCATTCCATCGTGAGAACCCGGTTCACAGCGGAGGTGATTTCCCAAGTCGGACATTCGGAACCAGAAACAAAGAAACTATGAAAACCATAACAATGCGGACCGTGCTATCGATGGCGGCGGCGACGGCCATGGCGAGCAGCGGATTGAACCTGCCGGCGCAACCAGCCCTGCCGGCAAAGCCGCTGCCCTCACGCCCCATCACCCCACCGGCTCCACCAGTGCCACCTCCGCTGCCGCCCGCGCCAATTCTGCCGCCTTCGCCCCTGCCACCGGCGTCACCAACCATCCCGATGGAACCCAGACGAGTTGCCCCCGAACAACGGCCACCCGTCAAGCGGCCGCCCACCACGAACGCGCCGCCTTTCATCATCTTCACGAACCGTCCGCCACCGGTGACGAACAGACCGCCGGTATCCACGAACGATCCCGTCTTCATCATCTTCACAAACCGCCCGCCAGTGCTGACGAACCAGCCGCCAAAGTTGGAAAAGAAATGATGGATGGCCAGACGCTCAATCCTCCTCCTTCTTCGCCCTCCGGAAATGCCACGCTGCGTTTGAAGCAATCCAAACCTGTCCGATACAGGGGCGGTTCTTGATGATGCCTAATCGTGGAGGACAGCAGTTCAAACTGGCTGCTGGTAAAGCT
>CAIPBN010000867.1 GCA_903863315.1 uncultured Verrucomicrobiota bacterium
GCACGCCCATGAGCCAGGGCGGGAGCGGCCGCGATCACCACAACGCTGGCTTCAGCATCTGGCTCGCCGGCGGCGGCATCAAAGGCGGCATCAGCTACGGTGCCACCGACGAACTCGGCTACTCCGCCGTCGAGAACGTCGTCAACGTCCACGACCTGCACGCGACCATTCTGAAGCTGCTCGGCATCGACCACTCACGACTCTCGGTGAAATTCCAAGGCCTCGACGCTCGCCTCTCCGGCGTGGAAGGCGCAAAGCCGATTCAAGGCATTCTCGCATAGCCTGCACAAAGGGCAGAGGACTTGGCACCTCTGCTGCCCGCGCCGTAGCGCAAGCCAGAGGCTTGCACTACGTCACCGCCAGTTCCGCAGAACTCCACCGCTCACCTGCCTGCAACACCCGGCACTTCTGCCCGAGCCGTGCGCACTCCGCCACGAACTCGTCGGGCGGCGCTGTGTTAAACGTGAACATGTCGTAGTGCATCGGGATGACCAGCTTCGCGCCGATGGCCTTGGCCAGTTGTGCCGCCTCGCGACCATCCAGATTCCCCGCGACCTTGCGCTCCGGCTTGTCGCCGTTGATGGGCAGCAGCGCCACGTCCACGCGGAAGGGGCGGATCCAATCTTCCATGCCCTCGAAGTGCTTGGTGTCGCCCGCGTGATAGACGCGCCAGGGACCAAACTGGAGCAGGTAGCCGAGGAACTTGTGGTTGCCCTCCGCGTCCACCTCGAGCTCGTTGTGCGCGGCGGGAATGCCGTTGAACGTGAACCCGCCTGCCGACTTCACGTCGCCCGCGCGGACGCCGATGAGATTGGGGGCCTTGAGACTGATCCCGATGCGGAACGCGCCCGCGCCGCGGTTCGCCTCCGGCAGCACGAGCGGGAGTGTGGGTTTCGCGGCGAGCAAGGGCTTGAGGGTGTCGGGGTCGAAGTGGTCGGTGTGGTTGTGGCTGCTGGTCACGACGTCCACGAAGCCCAGCCGCTCCGGGGCGATCACGCGCTCGGTCATGCGCACATGCGGCTTGTCCGTCTGCGCATACTTCACCGTGAGCGAGTCGGACAGATAAGGGTCCAGCAACGCGTGCCGACCGTTGAACTGCACGAGGAATCCGCTCTGCCCCAGCCACCACAGGCGGAAGTTGGGGCGATCGGACTTGGCGGCGTCAACGTCCGCGAGCAGGGCGTCGTCTTGGAGCAATGGCTTAATCATGGGGGAATTTTAGCCACGGATTGAACACGGAACAAACACGGATGAAGACCCGGGGGCAAAGTGCGATGCCTCCTTCCGTGTTTCTTACGTGTTTCTTCCGTGTTTCATCCGTGGCTCAAATTGCAGTTTTCACCTGCACAACTCCCGCCACCATGTTCGCTAGCTTCTGCTTCGCCGCCCAGCGCGCGGTCTGCGAGAGACCGCAGTCGGGGGCGAAGGCGAGCTTCTCCGGTGGCGCGTGCTTGAGGCAGGCGCGGACGCGCGCGGCGATGTCGTCCGGCGTTTCGATGTAGTAGCTCTTCACGTCCACGATGCCCACGGCGGCGATGTGGCGCTTGGCGATTTCCCCGATGACCTCCAGCTCCGCAAACTCGCGGCTCGCCATTTCGACATGGATTTCGTCCACATGCATGTCGAGGAACGCCGGGAACATCGGCGCGTAGCGGCGCGGCCCGACGGCAC
>CAIPBN010000868.1 GCA_903863315.1 uncultured Verrucomicrobiota bacterium
CCCCGATGCTTTCATCAAGCATCTACTACACTCGGTTATAGTTACTTCCGACTACTCTGTCTCGCCTTACTTGCCGGCGCCGAACAGGACCTCGACGAACTTCTTGAGCGCCTTCATGGTCTGCTTGAACTCCTCGGCAAACTTCGCCTGCTCCTGATCCTGCCAGGTGTCGCCCAACGCGGCGAAGCGGGCCTGCAACTGCGCCGTGCGCTCGGCGACATCGGTGTTGAAGCGGCGCAGTTCCTCGGCGAAGCGCCGCACCTCCGCGGGGTCAATGATGGCTTGCGACATGGTGCTTGAATGGTTGGCGGCACACTTCGGGTGGACCGGTGACGGAGTGAAGCTAGCAAGCCTGCCCGGCCCGGCCAACTGTCTTCGCGCGGCCAGCGCATCAGAATGCCCTGCCCTGCCCCGCCGTCCATACGTGCCACTATGCACCTCGCCCTTGCCCTGCTCACGCTCGCCGCCTTGCCGCTGCTCGCCGCCGATGACAACTGGCCCCGCTGGCGCGGCCCGCAGGACAACGGCAGCACCACCAGCGGCAGCTATCCGGTGAAGTGGGACGCCGACTCCGGCTGGCGCTGGAAAACCCCGCTGCCGGGCAAGGGCTGCTCCACGCCCATTGTCTGGGACCGGCGCATCTTTCTCACCGCGCCCGTCGAGGGCAAAGACGCGCTGCTGGCATTCGACTGGGCAGGCAAACCGCTCTGGCAGACGGTCCTCGGTGCGGAGAAGCCCGGCAAGCATCGCAACGGCTCGGGCAGCAACTCCTCGCCCGTCACCGATGGCCGCCGCGTGTTCGCCTACTTCAAGAGCGGCAATCTGGTCGCAACGGATCTGGCCGGAAAGATTTTGTGGCAGGCCAATCTCACCGAGCGTTTCGGCAAGGACAACCTCTACTGGGACTACGGCACCTCGCCGGTGCTGACCGGACGCGATGTGGTCGTGACCTTGATGCATACGGGCGAAGGCTGGATGGCGGCATTCGATCAGGCGACCGGCGAGCAGCGCTGGAAAATCGCCCGCAACTACAAGACGCCGGCCGAGTGCGACCACAGCTACGCCACACCCATCCTGACCCGGCACGCCGGCCAGGAAGCACTCGTGGTCTGGGGTGCGGAACATCTCACCGCCCACGCCGCCACCGATGGCCGGCTCCTCTGGTCCGCCGGCGACTTCAACCCCGACGCCCAGCGGAACTGGGTTGCGGTTTCGTCCTTCGTGATGGCCGGCGACATCGCCGTGGTGCCCTACGGCCGTGGCAGCCGTCTGCACGGGATCAAGCTGGGAGGCAGCGGCGATGTGACCACCTCCCATCGCGTCTGGGAGCGGAAGGACACCGGGACGTTCGTGCCGACGCCCGTCGAACACGGCGGCCGCGTTTATCTGGTCCGTGATCGCGGCGAGGTGGAGTGCGTGGATCCCAAGACCGGCAAGACCTTCTGGACCGGCGCGTTGCCCAAGAGCGGCGCGAACTACTACTCCTCGCCCAGCTTCGCGGACGGGAAACTCTATGCCGCACGCGAAGACGGCATTGTCTTCGTCGCCCGTGCGGATGGGAAATTCGAAGTGCTGGCCGAGAACAACATGGGCGAACGCGTCATCGCCTCCCCCGTGCCGGTGGCCGGCAACCTCCTGCTGCGCGGGGAGAAGCACCTCTTCGCCATCGCGGCGAACCAGGGCAGGTGACTTGTCCAACAGCGGGTGGAGACGAAGGAACGCACTGAACTAAAGTCTTGCCCGCTGGAAGACCCTTCGCATAATCACACCCGAAATTGGTGCGGGGTCGTAGCTCAGTTGGTAGAGCGTCTCGTTCGCAATGAGAAGGTCGCAGGTTCGAATCCTGTCGGCTCCACCAGTTCTCAAACCCGGGTCCTATTCATCGCCAGCTCCCCGCGTCGGGGTCTCCAGCGAACAATTCCACCTCGCCACCAAAGCCGGCTCCGCTAGCATTCCTGCGCAATGAAGGTGCTGGTAACGTGTGGCCCAAGCTACGAGCCGATTGACGAGGCGCGGCGGATCACCAACTTCTCAACCGGCTGGCTGGGCATCGCGCTCAGCAACGCGTTCACCGACCGCGGCTGGAAGGTGACCTGCCTCAAAGGGGAACAGGCAACTTGCCCCGCCGAGCTGCGTGCCCAACGCCACCTCCCCTTCTCCACCAACGCCGATCTCGCGGATAAGGTGTCCACGCTGGCGGCGGAAGGAGGTTGGGACGCGGTGCTTCATGCTGCGGCTTTGTGCGACTTTCAGGTCGCGGGCGTGACCAACGAGCAGGGCGAAACCCTCCTCTCGCCGAAGTTTTCCTCGCGCACCGGCCGGCTGAACCTCGCACTGGTGCCGGCCACCAAGGTGCTGCCCCGGCTGCGCGACTGGTTTCCTTCCGCGCGCATCGTGGGCTGGAAGTATGAGCTGGCGGGAACGCGCGCCGACGCGTTCACCAAGGCTCACGCCCAGTTGGCGGAGTGCCGCACGGATGCCTGCGTGCTGAACGGCGCGGCCTACGGCAGCGGGTTTGCCTTCTGCACCCAGTCCAGCGTCCACACCTGCGCGGACACGGATGCGCTGGCAGCTTGGCTGGAACGGTGGCTGGCAAGCGCAACGCGGTAGGAGCGCAGCGTTCTTCAAGCCGCAGCAGGCAACGCCGCTTCAGAGTGCGGACGCCCCTCGCCGGTTCAGGCGAAGTCGTAAACCGTCACCTTGGTCCAGAGCTTCTTGCAGTGCTCGATGAACTTGAGGTGCTCCGGATGCACCTGGTAGTCGTCCTGCGCCTTCTTGTCGGGGAAAACCAGATTCAAGGCGACCTGATAGGACTGATCCACCACCGGGCGGTGACTGCCGACCATCTTGCCGATGTGGAAGTGCAACACGCCCGGAATGGGCGCGAGATACTGCTTCGCGCCGGCGACGAGCGCGTCGGGAGCCTGCGGATTGGCGGGGTCGGTCCAGAAAATCACTACGTGCGAAAACATAGGCGGGCAGCGTAGTTGCGGCGGTGCGCGGCTGGCAAATGCTTTTCCGGCCAAATGAATTGACCCGTCCTCGCTTTGCCTCTAGCAATGCCGGGCCAGCCAAAAAGTTGAACCGCATGAGCACTGACACGACGCCCCGTCCACCCGCCACGCAGAAGGCCAAATACATGACCCTGCTCGCCGCCCTGCTGGGGTGGATGTTCGACGGCTTCGAGATGGGCCTCTTCCCGCTCATCGGCCAGCCGGCGCTCAAGGATTTGCTCGGGCCAACCTCGCCGGACACGGACGCGGCGAAGTGGTTCGGAGCCATCATCGCCGTCTTCCTCATCGGCGCGGCGAGCGGCGGCGTCCTCTTCGGCTGGCTGGGTGACAAGATCGGCCGCGTGCGGGCGATGTCCCTGAGCATCTTCACCTACGCCATCTTCACCGGGCTTTGCGGGTTTGCGACGGAGGCCTGGCACATCGCCGTGCTGCGCTTCATCGCGTCGCTGGGCATGGGTGGCGAATGGTCGCTCGGCGTCGCGCTGGTGAACGAAATCTGGCCCGGCAAGTCGCGGGCCTTCATCGCGGGCCTGATCGGTGCTGCGGCCAACGTGGGCTTCCTGCTGGTCGCACTCCTGAGCATCGGTCTGGCGGGTTTTATCGGCGGCGTGGAGGGAATGCTCAAGGCCATCGGCTGCTCGGACGCGACCACGGCCAAGCTGCTGGCCAACTCCGCGTGGCGCTTCCTGATGATCAGCGGCGCGTTCCCGGCGCTGCTCATATTTTTTATCCGCCTGTTCGTGCCGGAGTCGGAGAAGTGGGAGGACGAGAAGGCCAAGGGCTCGACGTCGCATTGGAACAATTCCGACCTCTTTGGCGTGCTCATCGGCTGTGGCGCGGCGTTGGGAATCATTTACGTCTGGTCGCCGGCCGGCGCGCACATCAGCGGCCTGATGGCGACGCTCACCACCATCGTCGGGCTGGTAATCGCGCTGTTCAGCTTTCTCTTCCCGGTGCGGCAGTATCTGGGCCGTGCGATCGCCGCCGGCTCGCTGAAGCCCGAATCGCAGCAGGCGGTCGTGAAAAGCATGTTGCTCGGCGCGGGCCTCGCTGCCGTGGCCCTGCTGGGCACGTGGGGCTCCATCCAATGGGCGCCGCGCTGGGCCGGCCAGCTCCAGCCAGACACGAAGGAAGTGAAACACTACGCGAAGGAGAAGACCCAGATCGCCACCGCCATCGGGGCCATCATCGGGACCATCGTGGCGGCGGTGGCGGCGGGCCGGTTTGGCCGGCGCATCACTTACACCGTGATGTGCGTCGGCTCCATCGTGTCCGCGCTGTGGTTCTACAACGCCAACACCACCTTCGGCACGGGCTTCCTCGTCGCGGCGTTCCTGGCGGGCGGGATCACCGCGTCGTTCTACGGCTTCTTCCCGCTCTATTTCCCGGAGCTGTTCCCCACGGCGGTGCGCGCGACCGGGCAGGGCTTCTCCTTCAACTTCGGGCGCATCGTCGCGGCCATCGGCGGCCTGCAAACCGCCACCTTGATGAAGGCCTTCGACGGCAGCTTCCCCAAGGCCGGCTCCGTGATGGCGGTGATCTATCTCATCGGCGTCTTCATCATCTGGCTCGGCCCGGAGACGAAGGACAAGGAACTGCCGGAGTAGCCCGTGCGGCCACAATTTTTCCCTTGGCCGATCGCGTGACTCCGCAAGAATCGCCGCGATGACTCAAAGCGTGAACCAGCCCGCCGCGCTCGCGGACGAATGGTTTACGCCGGGCCGATTCCTCGCGCTGCTGGCGCTGTGCCTTTTAGCCGCGTTTCCGGAGGTCGTCCTTGGCAGCCACACGTTTTACTACCGCGACTTCGGGCACTTCGCCTACCCGCTGGCGCAGTATCAACGCGACTGCTTCTGGCGCGGCGAGATTCCGCTCTGGAATCCTTACAACTCCTGCGGCCTCCCGCACCTCGCGCAGTGGAACACCATGTGCCTCTACCCCGGCGCGCTCATCTACCTGCTCGGTCCGATGCCGTGGGCGCTGGGCCTGTTCAGCCTCGCGCACCTCATGCTCGCGGGCGCGGGGGCGTATCGCCTCGCTCACCACTGGACCGGCAACCGCTTCGCCGCGTGCGTCGGCGGCCTGGCCTTCGCCTTCAACGGCTTCACCCTCCACGCCGTCATGTGGCCGAACAACATCGCCGCGCTCGCCTGGGCACCGTGGCTCTGGCTGCTGGTGGAGCGAGCGTGCAAGGAAGGCGGAAGAACCCTCCTCCTCGCCGCGCTGGTCGGCGCGATGCAGATGCTCGCGGGCGCTCCGGAAATCATCTTGTTCACTTGGGCCATCGCCGCCGTGCTCCTGCTAGCTGACGGCCTAAAACGGATAACGGAAAACGTAAGCCAAGTCCCTCTTACGCATTACGCATTACGTTTTACGTCCATCGCCACCCTCGTCACCCTCCTCTCCGCCGCCCAACTCCTCCCCTTCCTCGACCTCCTCCGCCACTCGCACCGCACCGCCGCCTACGACGACAACCTCTACGCCATGCCGCTCTGGGGCTGGGCGAACTTCTTCGTTCCGCTCTTCCGCATGACCCCGGACAAGCTCGGCGTCTTCACGCATGTCGAGCAGCAGTGGACCTCCAGCTACTACCCCGGCATCGGCGTGCTGTCGCTGGCCGCGCTCGCCGTCTGGCGACGCCGCGAGCCGCGCGTCTGGCTGCTCGCCGCTGTCGCCGTGCTTGGCGTCTGGCTCGCGATGGGAAAGAACGCCTTCCTGCTCGACTGGCTGAAGGCGCTCTGCCCGCCGCTCGGCTTCATTCGTTTCCCCATCAAGTATGTCCTACTGCCGCTGATGGTGCTGCCGTTTCTGGCGGCGATGGGCCTTTCAATGTTTCGAGGCCCTGCCCTGCCAAGCTCTCCCCTGACTCTGGAAGAGGGCTTCGCTCGTTTGGCCAAGCTTTCCCTGCGACCGCTCTTCTGGACCGCGAGCATTTTGGCCGTCGTCGTGTTCGCGGTTTTGTGGTGGGCTCGGAACGATGCGCGTTTCGCGACGGTGGAGCGCAGCGGGTGCGTGCGAGTGCTGCTGCTCGGCTTGAGCGTGGGCACGCTGGTCGGCGTGGCTGGAGCCGGGGAAAAGTTCAACCAGTTTGCCGCGCGTTTGCTGCTGTTGGGAGTGCTCG
>CAIPBN010000869.1 GCA_903863315.1 uncultured Verrucomicrobiota bacterium
CGCCGAACCCGTCATCAGTCTCACGCCCAGCGCTGCCGAGCAGGTGAAGTCCATGCTCGCGAACGAGAAGGACAGCGCCGGCAAATCCCTCCGCGTGTATGTCGAGAAGGGCGGCTGCTCCGGCATGCAATACGGCATGGTCTTCGACGAAAAACGCGACGGCGACACGGCGGATGAGTTCTACGGTGTGAGCGTTCTGACCGACGCCATTAGCGCCGACCTGCTGCGCGGCTGCGTCATCGACTTCAAGGACGAACTCACCGGTGGCGGGTTCAAGATTTCCAATCCCAACGCCAAGCAGAGCTGCGGCTGCGGGAAGTCCTTCGAGGCCTAGGCCGTCTGAGTTCTCCCGGCGCAGGCCGAAGTCAGCCCTTCCGTGCTATGCGGAAGGGCTCTTCATTTTAGGGGGCCACAGCCGGTTGCGTGGCCGCAAAAGAGTGCAGAGGTCGCAAAGGTTTCCGCTTTCTCTCACGGCTTTGTGCTCTCTGCGCCCGCTTTTGTGGCAGAACTCCTTCTTCATCTTTGTTTGTCTCAAATCTTTGAGACAGGCCTGCTTTGAACCTTGAACTTTGAACCCCAAACTTTGAACTTCGCGCCATGAGCCAGCCCTTTCGCGTCGCGTTCATCGGCGTTGACCATCCGCACGGGGCGGCGTGGCGCGAATCGCTGCTCCACCTGGCAGGCGAGGTCGTCATCACCGCGCTCGTGCCGGAGTTTCCCGGCACGCTCGCGAGTCTGGAGGAGCAACTGGCCGCTGTGCCGCGCTTCAACAGCATTGCGGAACTTCTCGCTCGCGGTGCCAGCCTCTTCGATGGCGCGGTGATCTGCCTGCCCAATGACCGCACTCCCGCCGCGCTGGAGCAGTTGGCTGCCGCCGGCAAGCACATCCTCGCCGAGAAGCCCTGTGGCCGGAACGCCGCCGCTGCGCGACCGGCCTTGGAGAAAGTCCGCCAGTCCGGCGTGGCCTTCCAGACCGGCTACGTCTGGCGCTACGATGAAGGTTCGCAGCGGCTGAAGGCCATGGTCGCCGAAGGCCGCTTCGGCAAGCTCATCAGCGTGGAGATGACCTGCGTGACCAGCGATGCGAACCGGCGTGGCCCGTCACACTTCCTCTTCGACCCGCAGTTGAGCGGCGGCGGTTTCTTCAACTGGCTCGGTTGTCATTACCTCGATCTGCTGGGCTACGTGACCGGCCAGTCCGTGGTCGGGGTGACCGCGCGCACGGGCGTTTTCGGTGAGATGCCGCTCGGCGTCGAGGACGGCGGCTCGGCCATCTTTGATCTGTCCGGTGGCGGGCTCGCGACGTTCGTCGGCGGCTACTGGCTCCCGCGCTGGGCGGGTGAATGGCGCTGGTCCCTGCGTGGCAGCCAGCGCTGGGTGCATTGGGACCCGAATCGCGCAGGTTCGAGCGGCGTGCTGGAGATTCACGGGCCGCAGCCACAGTTCCACGCGATGGAGGAAGTGTTTTCCATCCCCCAGGACAAGACGCCTGGCTACTGTGGCTATCGCAGCCGGGACTTAATCCGCGACTGGCTGGCCGTTGCCCGCGGCGAGCGCCGCGAATGCCGCAACACCCCCGCTTCCGCCCTTGCCACGCTGGAGCTGATGGACGCCATGTATCGCTCCAGCGCCGAAGAGCGCCGAGTCAAGCTGGCGTAGCGCCGCAAGCGTCCCCGCTTGCCCGGAGCGCCGAGCTCCCACCAACCGCCCGCTTGACCCGCTCGGCGTGCAGCGTAACCTGCCCTCGAATCGGGGAGCCAACCGGCCGCACGTGCGGCAAAGGCTGAGAGGGCGACGCGGGAGCGACGCCGACCCATAGAACCTGCTCCGGGTAATGCCGGCGAAGGGATGCGCCTCCAGCCCCCTTCTCCGCCTTCCCGCAGTGAGGTCGTAACGACACGCGGTCACTTTGAACTTTCTATCTGAAACCCTGAACACCCAGCAGCCATGATCGCCGATCCAAAAACCTCCTTCGAACCGCACAGCAGCGAACAACTGCCCGCCAGCAAACGCATTTACGCGCAGGGCAGCATCCACAAGGACGTCCGCGTCCCGATGCGCGAGATCGAAGTCACGCCCACCAAGTCCTACACCGGTGCGATCACGCCGAATGATCCCGTGCGCGTTTATGATTGCTCCGGGCCGTGGGGCGACCCGGCGTTCACCGGCACTTCTGAGCAAGGTCTGCCCGCGTTGCGTGCCAAGTGGATTCGCGAACGCGGCGACGTGGAAGAGATCGACGGTCGCGAAGTGAAGCCGCAGGACAACGGTTACCTTTCCGGCAAACACGCCGAATACGCCAGCAAGGCGGAGAAGAATCGGCTCGTGGAATTTCCCGGCCTCACCAGCCAACGCCGTCGTCCGCTGCGCGCGAAGGCTGGCAAAGTGGTAACGCAACTCGCCTACGCCCGCGCCGGCATCATCACGCCGGAGATGGAATTCATTGCTCTCCGCGAGAACATGGGGCGCGCGAAGATTGCTGAAATGTCGAAGGACATCGTTCGCAACGACCTCAACAAGCAACACGCCGGTTCATCGCAGTTGGGCAAGAGCCCTTACACGCCCAGCATTTTCAGCCGTTTCCCCCAACGCATCCCCGCGCAGATCACGCCCGAGTTCGTGCGCGACGAAGTCGCCGCCGGCCGCGCCATTATCCCGAACAACATCAATCATCCTGAGTCCGAACCGATGATCATCGGCCGCAACTTCCTCGTGAAGATCAACGCCAACATTGGCAACAGCGCTGTCGCGTCGAGCATCGAGGAGGAAGTCGAGAAGATGCGCTGGGCCACCAAGTGGGGCGCGGACACCGTCATGGACCTCTCCACCGGCAAGAACATCCACGCCACGCGCGAATGGATTCTGCGCAACTCGCCCGTGCCCATCGGCACAGTGCCGATTTATCAGGCGCTGGAAAAAGTGAACGGCAAAGCCGAGGACCTCACGTGGGAACTTTTCCGCGACACCCTCATCGAACAAGCTGAGCAAGGCGTGGATTACTTCACCATTCACGCCGGCGTGTTGCTGCGCTTCGTGCCGCTCACCGCGAATCGCATGACCGGCATTGTCTCGCGCGGCGGCAGCATCATGGCCAAATGGTGTCTCTCGCATCACAAAGAGAATTTCCTCTACACCCACTGGGACGACATCTGCGATATCATGGCCGCTTACGACGTCGCGTTCAGCATCGGCGACGGCCTGCGCCCCGGCTCGATTGCCGACGCGAACGACGAAGCGCAATTCGGCGAACTCAAAGTGCAGGGCGAACTCACCACGCGCGCGTGGGCCAAAGGCGTGCAAGTCATGAACGAAGGTCCGGGCCACGTCCCCATGCACATGATCGAGGAAAACAGGGCGAAGCAACTCGAGTGGTGCGGCGAAGCGCCGTTCTACACGCTCGGACCGCTCACCACCGATATCGCGCCCGGCTACGATCACATCACCAGCGGCATCGGCGCGGCGATGATTGGTTGGTATGGCTGCGCGATGCTCTGCTACGTCACGCCCAAGGAACACCTCGGCCTGCC
>CAIPBN010000870.1 GCA_903863315.1 uncultured Verrucomicrobiota bacterium
CTGGTGGAGCCGGCGGCGTTCACCAAGATCTCCGCCCTCGGCGTGGAGGAGCAGCGCGTCAACGTGGTGGTGGAACTGCTGACTCCGACAGCAGAACGCGCCAGCCTCGGAGACAACTTTCGGGTTGAGGGCCGCATCATCCTGTGGGAGGAGCCCCGCGCGCTGAAGGTGCCGGCCGGTGTGCTGTTCCGGCGGGGTGCCGAGTGGGCGGCCTTCGTCCTGGCCGGGGAACAGGTGCAGCTCCGACAGGTCAAGACCGGGCGCAGCAGCGGCACGGAAACGCAGATCCTCTCCGGCCTCAACGCGGGCGACACCGTCATCCTCTACCCCGGCGACCGCCTCCACGACGGCCAGCGCGTGCAACCGATGGTGATTGCCGCGCAGCCGTGACGTTCCAACTGATGGCGCAGGCCAAGTTGGTTCGAGACATGCCAGGCCCGCCCTTCCGCTCGCCGTTGGCCACCAATCAGCCACCCCGACTGTGACGAGATATGAATCAGCGCCATCTACCCCGCGCATCGTTTCTACATGCTGACGGCACCGGCTTCTTCCAAAGGGGTGACTAGCTCTTCACTCCGTTTGCAGATCACCGCTTCGGCAGCGTGATTTTCGCTGCCGCCTCCTCGGCGGTGAGGCCGTCAAGACGCAGGATCTTGTGCCGCGACGTCTGACCACGCACCAGCGTCACTGCCCGCCTCGGCAGGCCCAAGATTTCCGCGATCAATTCCACCACGGCCTGATTCGCCGCCGAGTCCACCGGCGGAGCGGTAACGGCGACTTTCAGCTCACTACCGTGCAAGCCGCCGACGTCATTCCGGCTCGCGCGGGGCTGGACTTTGACGGAGAGGAAAACCCCGTCGGGCTGGCTGCGGAGATACGGCGGAAGCGCCATCGCCCTAGCTCGTCAGCCGCTCGCGCGCAGCGACAACCCGGGCAATGGCGGCTTCCACACTTCGTCCGCAGGCGTTGAGGTGCCCCATCTTCCGGCCCACGCGCGCCTGCGCCTTGCCGTAGAGGTGGAGCTTCACATGCGGATCAGACAGCGCGCCGGCCCAGTTGGGTTCGCCCTTTTCCCAGAGGTGGCCGAGGAGATTCGCCATGGCAGCGGGCGCACGGAGCGCGGTGGAGCCGAGCGGCAGGCAGCAAACCGCGCGGACCTGCTGCTCGAACTGGCTGGTGATGCACGCGTCCATTGTGAGGTGCCCGCTGTTGTGGGTGCGCGGGGCCAGCTCGTTCACCAGCAGTTTGCCGCTTTTGGTGACGAACAGCTCGACGGTCAGCAGGCCGACGACCTCGAGCTTTTCCAGGATGCCCGCAGCGAGTTCCACGGCGTCCTTGGCGAGCTGCGGGCCGATGGCGGCGGGCGCGAACGTCACGTCGAGGATGTGGTTGGCGTGGCGGTTCTCGAAGACGGGAAACGCGGCGAACTGGCCGTCCGCCGTGCGCGCGGCGACGACGGAGATTTCCTTCTCGAAGTCCACCCACGCCTCGTAGATGCCCACCGCGCCACCGAGGTTCGCGTAAACCTGCGCGGGGTCGGAATGCGCATAGACCTTTTGCTGGCCTTTGCCATCGTAGCCGAAGCTCGCGGTCTTGAGCACGGCGGGCAGGCCGAGATCGCGCGCGGCGGCGTGCAGGTCGGCGTAAGTTTTTACTTCGCGGAAGGGCGTGGTGGGAAAGCCGTTGTCGCGGAGGAAGGTTTTCTCGCGCAGCCGCTCCTGCGTGGTGTGAAGCACGTTGCCAGCGGGACGCACGATGGTGTGGCGGGCGGCGACTTCGGAGGCGACGGAGGGAACGTTCTCGAACTCGAAGGTCAGCACGCTCACGCGCTGCGCGAAGTCGGCGAGCCGCTCCTCATCGAGATAATCCCCCACCGCCTCGACATCCGCGACCTGTCCGGCCGGCGTGTCTGCGTCCGGCGAATAGACCGCGACCCGATAGCCAAGCTGGCGCGCGGCGATGGCCAGCATCCGCCCAAGCTGGCCGCTGCCGAGGATGCCGATGGTCGAACCGGGAAGGATGGGGAAGTTCACGCGCGCGAGCGAAAGTCAGGCGGCTGGTTTCGGCGGCAACGCGTGGTTCTCCCGCACCTTCCTGGTCTGCTCCGCGCGGAACTGGTCGTAGGCCTTGCGGAACTTCGCGTGCTTGTTGCCCAGCATCGCGGTGGCAAGGAGCGCGGCATTGATGGCCCCGGCCTTGCCGATGGCGAGTGTGCCCACGGGAATTCCGCCGGGCATCTGGACGATGGAGAGGAGCGAATCGAGGCCGTTGAGCGACTTGGATTGCACGGGGACGCCGAGCACGGGTAAGGAGGTTTTCGCCGCCGTCATGCCGGGCAGATGCGCTGCGCCACCTGCACCGGCGATGATGACTTCGAGGCCGCGCGCCGCCGCCGTCTCCGCATACTCGAACATCCGGTCCGGTGTGCGGTGAGCGGAGACGACCTCCGCCTCGTAGGGCACGCCGAGCGCTTCGAGCTGCGCGGCGGCGTGCTGCATCGTCTCCCAGTCGGACTGGCTGCCCATGATGATGCCGACGAGGGGTTGAGTGGGCTTGCGCTGGCGGGCCATAGCGCGGGCATTCAAGCGGAGCCGCCGGGATTTGGCAATCATGCGGACCAGTTGCCAGCCAACGAGCGCGACGGACGAGGTGCGGCACGCGGATTCATTTGCGCCGCCGGGCAGCGGGCGCTTGACCGCTCAGAAGGGAATCCTTACGTTCCCGGGCGCGAGCGGTGGCCGTAGCTCAATGGTAGAGTCCCAGATTGTGATTCTGGCTGTTGCGGGTTCGAATCCCGTCGGTCACCCCAAACCTTCCTCTCGTCGTTTCGGCCTGCGCCGATTGCCGGCTGGTGTCGTTGCGCCAGCAACTTTGGCAGCAGTCGGCTTTTCCTTCGTTACTTGCCTCGCTCCGTCCGCGCAAAAACTACAGGTGTGCTGCGTGAGCGTCAGAATCTGGTCGTGCCCCAAGCCCGACGGTCATAGACCGCCGTCATAGGAGCGGATGAGGGCCACAAGGCTGAGCGGCTGGCTCAGACCCCGGGCAACGTCGGC
>CAIPBN010000871.1 GCA_903863315.1 uncultured Verrucomicrobiota bacterium
CGGGCGTGCCTTCGCTGAAGCCGCCCTTGCTCTGGAAGTAGGTGAACGCCTGCGTGGAGAGCGTGACCAGTTCGGCCAGGCCCAGTTCGCGGGCCTTGTTCTCGACGAATTGGATGAGCTTCTTGCCCAGGCCCTGGTTCTCGTGCGAGGGCGCGACGAAGAGGAAGGCCAGCTCGCCGGCGTTCGCCTCGGGATAGACGTGCAGCGCCACGCAGGCGACGGGGTTGCGGTCGATCTCGCAGACGTAGTAGTCGCCGAGGTTTTTCTCAATGCTGGCGCGGGTGCGCTTCATGAGTTCATCGCTGAGGACTGAGTTTTTCGTGAGGCGCAGCAGCGCGCGGATGTCCTTCTTTTGGGCAGGACGGATCTGCTGGAACTCGTCGGCGTAGATCAGCGTGCCGACGCCTTCGTTGGAGAAGACCTCGGCCAGCAATGACTCGTCGGTGCGGCCGTTGATGAGGTGGACGCGCGGAATGCCAGAAAGGCAGGCGGCTGCCCCCGCCTTGGCGCGGGCGGTGTCCTCGGGGGAAAGCTCCTTGCGCTCGATCAAGGTGCGCAGTTCGGCGGCGAGCACCTGTTTGAGCAGCTTGCCCTGATGGAACAGGCCGTCGGTGGTGGTGATGAAGAGGATCTTCGCCGCCTTGAGCGCGGTGGCAATGGCGAGCGCAATGGTGTCGGACGTGACCCGGTAGGTCTTGCCATCGCCATCGAAGCCCAACGGCGGAATGACGGGGGTGATGCCGGCCGCAAGGAGCGTCTGGAGCATCTCCGTGTCCACGCGCTCGACCTTGCCAGTGAAGAGGTGGTCCACGCCCTGGAGGATGCCCAACGGCGAGGCGATGATGGCGTTCGGGCTGGCGGCGCGGAGGTCGTTGGTCGAAAGGCCTTCGAGGATCTCGTGCGTGAGCCGGTTCGCCGCGGTGAGGGAAAGCTGAAGCGTCGGCGCGTCGGTGATGCCCGTGCCATCGAGGTTCGAGGGGGTGATGCCCCGCTCAACGCCGAGCGCCTGGATTTGCGCCGCCGCGCCGTGGACGATGACGACGCGGATGTTCAGCGAGCGGAGCACCGCGACGTCGAGCAGCAGGTTGGCGAAATTCTCATCGGTCACGACCGCGCCATCCACGGCGATGACGAAGGTCTTCTCGCGGAAGCGCGGAATGTATTGGAGGATGCCGCGGAGGTCGGTGGGTTTCACTTTGGTTGGCGCTGACGGTCGTGGCGTAAATAAGGGGCAAGCGAAGGACGGGATTCAACGAGAAACTTCGCCCGCCGCCAGACTCGCGAGCGCTTACCTGCCCAGCACCAATTTCAAGCCCGCGAGGAACCGTTCGTTCTCCGCCGCCGTGCCGACACTCACGCGGAGCCACTCGGGCAACTGGTAGCCGGCCATCGGGCGCGTGATGACGCCGAGCTTTTGCAGCTCGCTGAAGACGCGCGCGCCGTCGCCTACGCGCAGGAGGATGAAATTGCCGGCGGTCGGGACGAACTCGATGCCGAGCTTCTCGAACTCGGTTTGCAGGAAGTGGACACCGGCGAAGTTCGTCGCGCGGGTGTGGCGGACATGTTCGTCGTCGTCCAGCGCGGCGAGGGCGGCGGCTTGGGCGAGGCTGTTCAGGTTGAACGGCTGGCGAATCTTCTCCAGCGCGGCAATCAGCTCCGGGTGGCCGATGCCGTAGCCGACGCGCGTGCCGGCGAGGCCGTAAATCTTCGAGAACGTCCGCATGAGCAGCAGGTTCGGCTTCGTGCCGGCGGTGATGAGGGGAATCAAGTTCACCGGGTCGTCCAGGAACTCGATGTAGGCCTCGTCCATCACGAGCAGGACGTGCGGCGGGACTTCGTTGACGAGCTCGATGAGGTCGGCGCGCGAGGCGAGTGTGCCGGTGGGGTTGTTCGGGTTCGCCACGAACACGACACGGGTCTGCGGCGTGATGGCGCGGAGCATCGCGGGCAAGTCGTGGCCGAGCTTGCGTGCGGGGACGGTGATGAGGTTCGCGCCGGCCATCTTCGCGATGATGGGGTAGATGGCGAAGCAGTATTGCGAGACGACCACGTCCGTGCCGGGGGCCATCAGCGCGTGGCCGATGAACTCGATGATTTCGTTCGAGCCGTTGCCGAGGATGAGGTGGCTGGTCTCGACGTTGAGTTTATCGGCGAGTCGGCGCTTGAAGTAGAAGGCGTTGCCGTCCGGGTAGAGATGCACGCTGGCGGCGGCGGCGTGGATGGCGGCGAGCGCTTTGGGCGAAGGGCCGAGTGGGTTTTCGTTCGACGCGAGCTTGATGATGTCGCTGGCGGGCAGGCCGACTTCCCGCGCGACTTCCTCGATGGGGCGGCCGGGCTGGTAGGTGGGAAGAGTGGCGAGGGTGGGGTTGAGGGGGAAGGGTAAGGGCATGGGAAATGGGAAGTGTTCAATCAGCAAGCCATCCGAAGAATCCACCGGGGTCGGTCAAGATGATGATAAACGCCGCACCGAACGGAACGACGACGGGCAAGAGCGCTTTCCACCAAGGCAGTCGCAGAGGCACGACAAGAGCACGGACGCTGAAGATAACCGCCATGAGTCCAAGCACAGGAGTCAACATGAGCAGCAGCCAGACAAGCGAGTAGTGTAGTTCGAAGCCGAGTAGCTTCGGGTCTGGATGGTCGTAAGTCGGCCAGTGCCCCAACTCCAACCGACTCCGAATCACGAACGAATAGAAGCAAGTCAGTGCGACGGCAGGGAACAGTCCGAATGCCCATTGAAGCTTGCTCGCGAAGGGATTGAACACTGGTTGCTCCATGGAAAGAACCGGTCGCGTCTGTGCCTTACAGCGCCCCCACCAGCTTCGCCACGTCCACGTGCTGGGCTATCAGGTCGCGGATGACGGCGATTTTCTCGGCGTCGTCGGGGCGGGTTTTGACGATGATGTCGTGGACCTTGGAGGCGACTTCGTAGCTGTCCGCCTCGGCCAGCAGCACAGGGAAGTCGAGTTTGCGAATCACCTCCAGCGTGGCGGGGCTGGGGCGGAAGTTGTCGGTGAGCACGAGGCCGCTCAGCGCTTCGGAAGGGTTCGCCTGCGACGCGGTGGCGGCGGCGAGCACGATGTCCTCGCGGTCGCCGGGGGTGATGACCAGCGTGCCGCGCCGGAAGTGCTTGGCCATGTTTTGCGCGCCCATCGCGCCGACGACGATGTCCTCGACGAGGTTGGTGAGGCGCTTGCGGGCGTTGAGCACCTCGGCGGACAACTCGTCGCGAATGGTCGCGAGCGTGGGCTTCACGAGGATGGGCTGGAGCGGCAGCACGCCGAGCAGCTCAAGGCCTTTTCGCTTG
Organism: uncultured Verrucomicrobiota bacterium; assembly: GCA_903863315.1. Classification (GTDB taxonomy): domain Bacteria; phylum Verrucomicrobiota; class Verrucomicrobiia; order Limisphaerales; family SXTU01; genus SXTU01. The sequence continues at coordinate 3,308 of CAIPBN010000871.1, forward strand.
AGGCCCTTGCGCGTGAACTCGGCGATGTATTCCAGCTTGTCCGGCAAAACTTTGTTGACGATGACGCCGATGATTTCGACGCCGTGCTTCTCGAAAAGAGCTTGGTTCAACGCGACCTCGTCCACCGGCTTGCCGATGCCACCGCGCGTGACGAGGACGACCTTCGCGCCGAGCACCTTGGCGACCTGCGCGTTGGACAAGTCGAACACCGCGCCGACGCCCGCGTGGCCGGAGCCCTCGCAAAGCACGAAGTCCTTCTCCCACGCGACGCGGTCGAAGGATTTCTGGATGCGGCGCACCAGCGCGTCGTTGCTGGTTTCGGAGAGATACTTGCGCGTGAAGTCCGGCTCGACCGCGATGGGGCTCATGTCCACAAGCGGGCAGTTGAGCTTGTAAACGGCGTCCATGAGCACCGTGTCCTCGTCAATCTTCTGCTCGGCGATCTCCACGAAGCGCTGGCCCACGGGCTTGATGTAGCCGATGCGCGGGAACTGGTTCTGCAAGGCGGAGAGCAGGCCAAGCGAGGTGGTGGTCTTGCCGTCGTTCTGCCGGGTGGCGGCGATGAAGACGCGGGGGGTGACGATGTTCATACGAAAGGCGGCAAACCGAAATCAGCCCAAAGCGACGTGTGCCCCCGCGTCGGGATACAGCAGGCGATACTCAATGGCCTGCAAGCCGACGATGGCCGCCACGCCGAGGATGTCATGCGCGCTGGCACCGCGGGAGATTTCCGCCACCGGCATGTCGAGGCCGAGCAAGATCTGGCCGTAGGCGTTGGCGCGGGCGACGTGCTGGACGAGCTTGCTGGAGATGTTGCCGGAGTTGAGGTCGGGGAAGACCAGCACGTTCGCGTTGCCGGCCACCTGGCTTTCCGGAACTTTGCGCGAGGCGATTTCTGGCACCAGCGCGGCGTCCACCTGCAACTCGCCGTCGAAGTCGGCTTCGAGCGCGCGTTGAGTTGCACGCTGCTTGGCCAATGCGGTCGCGGCCTCCATCTTCTGGGCGGAAGGATGGTTCGCGCTGCCCTTGGTGGAGAAGGACAGCAGGGCCACCCGGGGCCGCACGCCCAGCAACTGCCGTGCGAGGAACGCGCTGGCCACCGCGATGTCCGCGAGCTGGTCCACCGTCGGCTCAGGAATCACGCCGCAGTCCGCCATGAGCATCGCGCCCTGATGACCGAAGCGCGTATCCTCGACCTCCAGCACCATGCAGCTCGACGCCGAGCTATAGCCGGGCGCGAGGCGGATGATTTGGAAGACGGGCCGCAGCACGCTGCCGGACGCCTCGCTCGCGCCGGACACGAGGCCGTCCGCCTGGCGCATCGCCACCATCATCGCGCCGAAATAGTTCTGCTTGCGCATGGCGTCGAGCGCCTCCGCATGTTGCACGCCCTTCGCCTGACGGAGCCGGGCATAGACCTTCGCAAAGCCGTCGAGTTCCTCGCTTTCCTCCGGGTTGATGATGCGGATGCCGGCGAGGGAAAGGTTCAGCGCCTCGGCGGCGCGTTTGATGCGCGTGCGGTCGCCGAGCAGGATGGGCGCACCAAGCTGGAGCGAGCAGAACTGCCGCGCCGCCTGCAACACGCGCGGCTCGGTGCCTTCGGGGAAAACAATCCGCTTCGGGTGCCGTTGCAGCCGCTCGATGACGCTGCCGATGAAACGCATGCCCGCTTGTTAGCTGACGCGGGTTTTAACTGCAACCGGCAACTCGGTCAGATGCGGCGGGTGCGGGTGAATGGTTGGAGTTGCCGGTTGAATTGCATCCCGGTGTCCGCGTAGCCTGCTGTCCTGTTCAGCAGCCGCATAAAGTCCGTCATGAAACCCCTTGCCTTGGCCGCCGCCTTCTTCATCAGTGTCCTCACCCTGCCGGCCCAGCCGAAGGATCCTTTCCCGTTGTGGGCCAAGGACACGCCCGGAACGCTCGGCACGGACCCGGTGAAGGACATTCCCACGTTGACGCCGTATTACCCGGCGGCGGACAAGGCCACCGGGGCCGCAGTCATCATCTGCCCGGGCGGCGGCTATGGTGGACTGGCCGGCCATGAAGGCAGGGATTATGCGCTTTTCCTCAATCAACACGGCATCGCCGGGTTTGTGCTCAAGTATCGGCTGGGTTCGGCGGGTTATCGCCATCCCGTGATGATGGGTGACGTGAACCGCGCGGTCCGCTACGTCCGCGCCCAGGCCGCCGCGTGGAAGCTGGATCCCAAGCGCATCGGCGTCATGGGCAGCAGCGCCGGCGGGCACCTCGCCTCCACCGCCGTGACGCACTTTGATGCGGGCCAAGCCGAGGCAGCCGACGCCATCGACCGGGCCAGCAGCCGGCCGGATTTGGGCATCCTTTGCTACCCGGTGATCTCGATGGGGCTGCTCACGCATGGCGGGTCGAAGAACAACCTGCTGGGCAAGGAGCCGTCCGAGGCGTTGGTCAAGCTGCTCTCCAACGAGCTGCAAGTCACCCGCGACACCCCGCCGTGCTTCATCTGGCACACGTGGGAGGACAAGGCGGTGAAAGTGGAGAACGCCCTGGAGTTTGCCGCCGCGCTCCAGCGCAACGGCGTGCCCTTCGATCTGCACATCTACCAGAAGGGGTCGCATGGCCTCGGCTTGGGCGTCAAAGGCTGGGAGCCGGACAAGACGCCCGCGACCGCCCTGCATCCCTGGACGCACGATCTGGCGGTCTGGCTCAAGGTGCAGGGATTTGCCCGGTAGGCCCTCAGGGATTCCCCGGGGCGCTTTTCGGTTTGAACACGGTGGGCCGTCGGACAACTATCTGCCTGAACATTCCGGGACGAGCCCCAGATTGCCCCGGTTTGGGGACATACAGCGATGCCAAAAATCTTAATCGTAGATGATGACGCCCAGTTGCGTTCGACCATCAGCATGGTGCTCAAGCTGAAGGGCTACGACGTGATCGATGCGGACAACGGCGCCACCGCGCTCAAGCTGGCCCGGGCGGCCCTCCCTGACCTCGTCATCAGCGACATCAACATGCCGCAGGCCGACGGTTACTCTGCGCTTACGGAACTGCGCAAGGATCCCCTCACCGCAGCCATCCCCCTGATCTTGATGACCGGGGAGGTGGAGCAGAACACCATGCGCAAGGGCATGGATCTCGGGGCGGATGACTACCTCAACAAGCCTTTCGCCATGAGTGCCCTGCTCAAGGCGGTCGAGGCCCGGATCAAGAAGCGCGAGGTGCTCCGCCAGAGCGCGGAAAAGAAGCTCGCCGAGCTGCGGGCCAACCTCAGCCTCATGCTCCCGCACGAGCTCAACACGCCGCTGGTGGGCATCTTGGGCTACGGGGAGATCATCAGCAATTGCGCGGACACGCTCCAGCCCGCCGAGCTGGCGGAGATGGGCCGGAACATCCTGGAGTCCGGCCAGCGGTTGCAGCGGCTGGTGCAGAACTTCCTCATCTATTCCCAGTTGGAGCTCCTGCGCGCGGATGACAGCGAGGTCCAGGCCATGCGGGCCAAGCGCGTGGAAGACGTGCATGAGACGCTGACCTTGGTGGCCCGCACGAAGGCCCAGGCATTGAACCGCCTCAATGATTTGCTGGCCGACATCTGCCATGCCAGCGCGGCCATGGCTGACGACTTGCTGGCCAAGATCGTGGAGGAGTTGCTGGGCAACGCCTTCAAGTTCTCCAAGCCGGGCACGCCCGTCGGGCTGACGGCCACGACGGAAGGCAAGTTTCTGAAAGTCGTGATCACCGATCGGGGCCGCGGGATGAAGGTCGAGCACCTCAGCAACATCGACGCCTACGTTCAGTTTGACCGCCGCCGTCACGAGCAGCAGGGCACCGGCCTGGGCTTGGTGATTGCCAAACGCCTGACTGAAATGCATGGTGGCACCCTCAACTTGGACAGCACGGAGGGAGCGGGCACCACGGTGACCATTCGCCTGCCGCTGGCTGCCAGTTGATAGCTGACCGCCCCAGGCTCCATGCACGCCGGCAAGCACATCCTCATCGTTGAAGATGATCCCATCATTGCCGATTTGTATCAGCGCAAGCTGACGGCGGAGCGTTTCGTCGTGGAGCTGGCCGGCGATGGGGCCACCGCGATCGAGTCCCTCAAAGCGCGTCGGCCGGACATTGTTTTGCTGGACCTGCTTCTGCCCCAGATCAACGGGATCGAAGTGCTGAAGTTCGTCCGCTCCACCCCCGGTTTGCAGACGCTGCCCGTGGTTGTCTTCACCAACTCCTACTTGGGCGATCTGGTGCAGTCCGCCTGGAAGGCCGGGGCCAACAAGTGTCTCACCAAGGCCATCTGCACCCCGCGACAGGTCGTGGGCGTGGTCTGTGCCACCCTGACCGAAACCGCCGCCAAACCGGCAGCCTCCGCGGAGAAGCTGGCGGAGCCTGCCGCACCCCGCACCCTGCCTGCCACCTCCTCGGTCTCCGTGGCCGACGCCGGGCCGGAGTCCGCCATGGAGCACGAGATGCGGCGGCAATTTGTCAGCAGTTCGCCGCAACTGCTCGCGGAAGTCCGCCAGCGGTTGCAGGCCGTGGTGAAGAGTGAGGCCGACGCCGCCTACCTGCGCTGGCTGGAGGAGCGTGCGCAGTTGCTCGGCGAGATGTATCGCACCCTGCACTCGCTCACCGGCAAGGCGGGGGTCGCCGGCTTCCGGCAGTGCGCCCAGTTCTCCAGCGCGCTGGAGGCCTTCCTGCGCGAACTGCATCAGGCTCCGCAAAACGCCAACTCCTCCTCGCTGCGCACCTTCGCCCACGCGGTGGATCTGCTCGCCCGGCTGCTGGACGCGGAAGGCCGCACCGACCACGACAGCAGCGTGGTGCCGCTGGCGCTCATCGTGGACGACGAGGTGTTCTCGCGGCGCTCGATCATTTCCGGCCTGGAGAAGGCCGGCATCGCCTACGTCAGCCTGGAAAACCCGGTGGAGGCCCTGGAGATGCTGCAACGGCAGCGTTTTGATTTGGTGATTCTGGACATCGACATGCCCGAGATGGACGGCTTCACCCTCTGCCAGAAGCTCCGGCAGTTGCCCGACTATGCCCGCACCCCGGTGGTCTTCGTCACGGGCATGAACGACTTTCAAGCCCGCGCCCGCTCCTCGCTGGCCGGCGGTAATGACATCATTGCCAAACCCTTTCTGCCCATCGAGCTGGCCATCAAATCGTTGACGCACATGTATAAAGCCCGGTTAGTCTCCCCCGAGAAGGGGCCCGGAGCGCCTGCCGCATGACGGCTGGCAACAGCAGCGGCGGGCGGCATGACCCAAGAGCAACTGGATACCGATGAAAAAAGTCCTCATTGTCGAAGATGACGCCATCATCGCGAATATCTACCAGCGCAAGCTGCAGATGGACGGCTTCCAAGTTCAGCACGCCGCCGACGGCGATCTGGCCATGGAGATGATCAAGAGCAACCTCCCCTCCATTGTGCTGCTGGACCTCCAACTGCCCAAGGCCAACGGCATTGAGGTCTTGAAGTTCATCCGCAGCCGGGAGGAGTCGAAAGTCTTGCCGGTCGTCGTCTTCACCAACTCCTACCTCGGCTCCTTGGTCCAGTCCGCCTGGAAAGCCGGCGCCAACAAGTGTTTGACCAAAGCCATCTGCACGCCCAAGCAGGTGTCCGACGTGCTCAAAGCCACCTTGGCCGGGGAAGAATCCGCCGGGGGGCCGCCTGAGGAGCATGCTTCCATCGTGATGCCGACCGCGCCTGCGGCAGCCAGTCCAGCTCCGGGTGCCGATGCCGGTCTCATCAAGATGGCGTCGCTTCCGTCCGCTCCCAAGGCCCCGGCCCCGGCCTCCAAGTCCGAGGAAACTCCCCTGCTCAGCGGCCTGCTGAAGATGACTTCCCAGGCCAAGCCCGCAGGCCGGACTTTGCAGGTGCCGCGCTCGATCGCCGCGAATCCGCCCGCCCCGGCGGCTGCGCCGCTGAAGCTGGTTGGCGAGCCCGGCCCGGCCCCGGCCCAACCTGCCTCGGGCTCGGGGGCCATCAAGTTCGAGGGTCTGCCGCTGCCGGGTGCATTGGCCGTGCCCGGCACCGCTGGCACCGCCCCGGGACCGGCTGAGCCGTATGTCGCGCCCAGCGAGCAAAACCTCATCGAGGTTGAGCAGAACTTCCAACATGAGCTGCGCCGGGGTTTTGCGGAAAGCCTGCCCCAGGCGATTGGCTACATGCGGCAGCGGCTGCAGGCCTTCATCAAGAACGAGAACGACACCGGCAACCTCCGCTGGATGGAGGAGCGCAGCGCGCTGCTCTTCGACATGTATCGCAAGGCCCACTCCCTGAGCAGCGGCGCGGGCGTGGCCGGCTGCACCACCATCGCCCGGATTTCCGCCGCTTTTGAAGCCTTGCTCACCGAGCTATACGAGAACGCCAAGAACATCACCGCCTCCACCACCCGGAGCATCGCCCACACCGTGGACATTCTCGGCATGCTGGCCGAAAACGTGGACGCGGCGGAAAACGTCCGGTTCGACACCATGAGCGTGCTGGTGGTGGACGATGAGGCGCTCTCCCGCCGCGCGGTCATGCGCGGCCTCGAAAAAGCCGAGCTCAAGTCCACCGACGTGGCCGACCCCATCGCGGCCCTCGAACTGTGCAAACAGAACTCGTTCGACCTCATCTTTCTGGACATCGACATGCCGGGGATGAACGGGTTTGACCTCTGCAAACAAATCCGCGCGCTCCCGCATCATGCCAAGACGCCCGTGGTCTTTGTCACTGGACTCACCGACTTTGCGAGCCGCGCCAAGTCCACCATCAGCGGCGGAAACGATCTCATCGGCAAGCCCTTCCTCATGATGGAGCTGGCCGTCAAATCCCTGACCTTCCTGATGAAGGCCCGGCTTCCCATCGCTCCCAAAGCCGCCTGATTTGATCGCGTGCCGGACCGAAGTCCGGTTTTACTCGCGCAGCGTTTGCACCAGGCCGGCCAAGGCGGTCGAGATTCGCGGGGTCTCCTCCGCTTCCAGCTTCTCTCCGCCTGTCACCCATGGGAGCAAGGTGTGCGGTAGTTTGGGGAAGTGCGCTTGAAGCAGTTCGGGATTCCACCGCGCCGCCGGCCCCGCGCCACGCACAGCAGCGAACACCACCTGCGCTTTGGACCGGGCGCGGTCCGGCAATGCCTCAATGACCAGTCGTGCCTGGTTTACCGCTCCCAGCCGATTGGGCACCACCACCACGGGAATCGCGTTCAGCTCCCGGACCAGCTCCCGTGTGTCAAAGCCCTCGCCCAGCGGGCTCAACAACCCGCCGGCTCCTTCCACCAAGACCAGCTCGTGAGCACGCGACACGGTGTGCATCCAAGTCATGACTTGGTTCAGTTGGATGCGTCGGCCTGCCTGCTGCGCCGCCAGCACCGGGGCCAGCGCGGCGGGGAAATGCCACGGATTGACCTCGTCCAAATCGAGTGTCCGTCCGTTCGCCCGGTGCAGCGCCCGGGCATCCGCCCGTCCGCCGGAGCAGATGGGTTTGAGCGCCACCGCGTTGACTCCCTCCGCCCGCAACCGCCGGGTCAGCCAGGCGGTGAGCACCGTCTTGCCCACGCCCGTGTCACTGCCGGTGATCACCACATATCGCGGTTGGCGGCGCATCGGCATGACTCAAAACTTTGCCTTGATGCCCCGGATGGCTGTGCCCAGCACCGGCACATGCTCATACACGCCCGCTGTGCTGTCCCAGAAATCCTGGTGCAGCACCACCCGGCCCTGGGCATCGAAGCGCAGCAAGGTGATGCCGATGGTGCGGATGGTCTCGCCCGGGCGGAGCTTCTTGAGCCGCGTGTCCATCACCCAGCGGAAGTAGTAATTCCCGCCGGACTCCGCCACGTCCTCGAACTTCACCGTCACGCTCTCGGCCTGCCGCACGGTGGCGAGGAAGTAATCCTCAATGGCCGCCGCGCCGTTCAGCGACTTGAGTGTGTCATTCAGATAAGCCTCCGGCGCATAAACCTGACGCGTCTGCTGACGCACGGAGTCTTCGGTCATCGTCACGAAGAAATCCTTCACGCGTTGCACGGCGGCTCGCTCGGCCTCGCTGCCCTTGGGCACGCCCAGCGTGTTCGTGCGCGCGGCCAGGGCCTCGTGAAAGGGTCGGGCCGTGTCCAGCACCGGGGGCGTTGTGCGGCAGCCGGTCAGCCACGCGGGCAGCAACAGGAGAAGGAGCAGGAAGCCAAAACGCATGGCCGGAAACTAAGGCAAAGCTCCCGGCAGGCAAGCTTCCCGCTGGCCGGTGGCGGCTCGTAAAAAAACGGTTGCCATCCCGCCGGGCTTTTTGCTAAAGCGTTTCCCGTCTCACGGAAGTCAACCTCAACACATAAATAGTTAAGAAAGGAACCAGTCATGAAGAAACTGCTCACCTCACTAACCATCGCAACCTTGGCCACCGCCGTGTTGCTCACCACCCCTGCCACCGCGTCCGCCCAGGACAAGGGCAAGGACAAGGCTGGCGAAAAGGGCAAGGGCGATGAAAAGAAGAAGGCCGGCACCCTGCCCTTCAACGGCAAGGCCGCCGCTGTGGACAAGGCCGCGAAGACCATCAAGCTTTCCGGGGAGAAGGCACGGGTGGTCCAGATCACGGCCACAACCAAGGTGCTCAAGGATGGCAAGCCCGCCTCATTCGATGACCTCAAAGAGGGTGAGGACGTCTCCGGCGGCTACAAGATGAGCGCGGACGGCAAGATGGAAGCCACGGTGCTCAACATCGGCAAGCCCCCGGCCAAGACGGAGAAGAAAAAGGAAGAGAAGAAGGAAGAAAAGAAGTAGTCCCTTTTCATCACTTCAAACCCCGGGCAGGCTGGTGACAGCCTGCCCTTTTTTTGTCCACAGGCTAAACCTTCAACGCGTAGTGCCGCAGGGCATTGGCGGACCAGAGCTTCCGCTGCTGCTCGGCCGGTCGCGCGGCGATGATCTGGCGCAGCATCCGGACCCATTCCTGATAAGTGGCCCCAAGCAGGCACACCGGCCAGTCGCCACCAAACACGACCCGGTCCGGACCGAAGGCGTCCAGGCAATGGTTCACCGCCGGGGCCAGATCCTCCGCCCCGCCGCCCTTCGTCAGGCTGGCGGCGATGCCGGAGATCTTGCCTATGACATTGGGAAGTTTGGCCAAGGCGTCGATGGAGCGCTTCCACTCGTCCGCCGTGTGGCGGGGTTGGTCCTCGCCCGGCCGGGCGGGGCGGAAGCACTTGAGATCCGGGTTTCCACAATGATCCAGCACGAAACGCGTGCCGGGACATTGCGCGGCGAGTTTGACGCCATCCATCAGCTCAGGAGCGCGCATGCACAGATCGAAGCTGCGCCCCACCTCGCCGAGCAGGCGCACTCCGCGCACAAACTCCGGCCGCAGGCAGTATCCTGCCGGGGTGGCCGGCGAGTGCAGCACCCGGCGCACGCCCTTGAAGCGTGGGTTGCCCTGAAACTGCCGCACATAAGCCGCGAAATCCGGCGCATCC
>CAIPBN010000872.1 GCA_903863315.1 uncultured Verrucomicrobiota bacterium
GAGGCAGCGGCGATTCTGCGCCACCTGCGCCTGGAGAAATTCGCCGGCAAGCCCTTCCCCTATCAGCTCGACCTCGCCGCCGCCGCCGAAAAGTCCGGCGACTGGCGCGGGCAGATGACCGCCTACCAGGAGCTGCTGGACCAGAACACCGCCGACGACCACACGCGTGTGATCGTCCGCCGTGTGCTGGAGCCCCTCCAACGCGAGCACAGCGACCACCTCTCCGCCCAGGCCACTTCCTATCATCTTGATTCCGGCCAGCTCTGGCAGGAACGCGCCGCCGGCCGCACCCAGCTCGATGGCCGGAACCAGCTTCACGCCGAGGCGCTGCGCGAGGACGTGCTGATCAGCGCCAGCCCGCTGCTGCGCCGCCGCTGGACGGATGACACCGAAGGGCAGATCGGCCTCCAGACCACCTGGAGCCAGCGTTGGCTCACCGACTTCTGGGCCGGCGGCTCGCAGGCCGGCGCGCTCGGCGGAGCCCGGCTCATGCACCGGCTGCCCAGCAACGGCTCCGTCTGGATTGAAGCCTACGCCAGCGAACGCGCGCGCGACGGACTGCTGCTCCACTCGCTGGACGGCCGCCAGCACCGGCTCACCCTGGCCGGAAATTATCTCCTCGCCGAACGCTTCCAAACCTACGGTGCGCTGACCGGCCGCGAAGTGCTGATTGGTGATGAACGCCTTGCTGTCGGCCTCCAGGGCAACTGGGGCGTGGAGTTCCTCGCCCGCCGGGAAACGCCTGAATTCAAGCTCGGCTATCGCGGTGCCTACCACGCCAACACCCGCAAGAGCGGCAACCTGGCCCTCGTCGCCCCGGCCGTGCTGCCGACAGCCACCATCGCCCAGCAAACCCAGGTGCTCGACAGCGCCGTGCTGCACTGGCTGCACCGCGAAGGCGTTTATGCCGATCTCCGTGACCGCCTTTGGGGCCCGCTCTTCTACCACCTGTTTGGCGGGGTGGACTACGCCTTCGAGCGGAGTTCGATGGAGTTCACCGGCCGGGTGGGCCTGACCTACCAGCCGCGCAAGAGCCTGGAATTCGGCACGGAAGTCGCCTACACGACGAGCGCCGCCACCACCGACGGAGCCAGCGGTCTTTGGGAGATCGGCCTCAGCGCCAAATGGTGGTTTTGAACTGGCGGTCCCGCCTGAGAGCCTGTCTGAAAATGGGGAGGGGTTCTGCGGTGCGGGGTTTTGGCGTTGGCCAAGGCGGCGAGACCGGAGCATCCCCGCAGCGGGCTGGGACGGTCGAGCCAACGCCGGCCAGCGCCAAAAGACCGCGCCGCCCGCAGGGTTTTCGCGGGCAAGCCCATCTGGCGGCGTTGCTCCTCAGTCAGCGACCGCTGCGGGTATCCTCCTTCGTCGCGCCTTGCCATCTGGCCTTCCCCACGAAAACAGAACCCCTCCCAATTTTCAGACAGGCTCTGAGGCGCAAGGCGACGCTTACTTCCCGCGCGAATACACCAGCTTGCCGCCCACATAGGTCCGGAGCACCTGCGTCGCGACAATTTTGTCCTCCGGGCAGGTGAGGATGTCCGTGTCCAGCACGGCGAGGTCCGCGAGCTTGCCGGGTTCCAGCGAGCCGGTGCGATCCTCTTTGAACAGCAGCTTGGCGTTGTTGATCGTGTAGAAGCGCAGCGCCTGCTCGCGGGTCAGCGCCTCCTCCGGGTGCAACTGGCCCTCGTGCCACTTGGCGCGACGGGTGATGGCGGTCTGAAGCCCCAGGAACGGACTGTAAGGGTTGTTGCTGCGCATGGGGCCGATCTTCTGCATGTGGTCCGAACCGCCACCCACCATGCCACCCGCCGCGAAGATGCTCCGCAACGGCTGGAAGTAGCGGAGGCGATCGTAGCCGAACTGCTTCACCAGCGTGCGCGTGTCGAGGTAGAGCCACGCCGGCTGGATGTCCACCACCACGCCGAGCCGGGCCGCCGTCTCCACGGCCTCGCGGCTCATGAAGTTGCAGTGCGTGACCGAGGCGCGCGTCTGGCGGATGGGCAGCCCTTCCTTCGCCAGCTCGTCATACACCTCCAGCAGCCCATGCACCGCGCCGTCGCCCACGGAATGCGCGGTGAATTGCAGGCCGCTTTCCACCGCCGCGCGCACCATCGGCACCAGCCGGTCCTTGGGGATGAACCGCACGCCGCGATATTCGGGGTCCGTGATCGCGTAGATCTGGCTGACGCCCCACGGCTGCCGCATGTAGGCGCTGCCCGTGAGCATCCCGCCATCCAGGAACATCTTGATGCCGATGATGTGCAGCCAGTCGTCCCGCTGGAGGTGCAAGGGGTTTTTCGCCACCGCCCGGATGCTGTCGGTGATGGCCTCCAGCTTTCCAATGGAACCGACGCCCTGGGAGCAGCTCACGCGCACCGTCAGCTCGCCGGTGTCGCGCAGCTTGCGATAGCGCTCGATGGAACCAACGCTGGCGTTGCGGTCGCAAATGGTGGTGATGCCGACGGCGTTGTAGTCGGCAAACAGGTGCTTGAGCCGCGCCGATTGCTCGGCCTCGGTGGCGGGCTTGGCGGAGGACTTCGTTTTCACGTAGCGCGAGCAGTTGCGCAGGATGCCGGTGGGTTCGCCGGTCTGAGGATCACGCTCGGCAAAGCCGCTGCCGCCGTCCGTCACCTTGAAGTCGCGATCGATGCCGCTGAGCTTCATCGCCAGCGAGTTGAGCGAGGCGTCCGGGCCGGTGCTGTAGATGAGAGGATGCTTGGGCGCAACGCTGTCCAGCTCCGCACGCGTCGGGTAACGCTGCTCCCGCAGCCGGGTTATGAAGACTTGGGAAAGGCTGATCCACTCACCCTCCGGCACCACTTGCGCGCGGCCGCGCAGGTAGGCGAGCACGTCCGCGATGGACTCCATGTCCGGAACCGGATGATCAAACTCCGTCATGGCCGCGCCGGTCGGATGCACATGCGAGTCCATGAGGCCGGGGATGACCAGCCGACCTTGCAAATCCACCACCTCGGTGCGCGGCCCCTTGAGCTTGAGCACCTCGGCACTGGTGCCCACGGCGAGCAGCTTGCCATCCTTCACCGCCAGCGCCTCGCGCAGGCTGAAGCGCTCATCCACCGTCGCAATCTTGCCCCGGTGCAGGATCAAATCCGCCTCCGCAGCGGACAACGGCAGCGCCAAGGCAGTGACAGCGAGCAGGCCAGCTAACTGGCCGGACAAGGAGAGGCGGAACATGGACCGACCCTAACGCGCCGGTGCCGGGCGCGAAAACTCAAAAGTCTCCCACCCGGCTGATCGCCGCCCGCTCGCCGCATCCACAACCCGAGGCCGCCCCGCCGAGTTCGCGGAAATGACCTTGCCAGCCCCCCCCGCCACCCGGAAATTCCACCCATGCAATTCCAGCCTTCGCCAGTCGCCCGACTGATCCGCCCGCTACTGTCCGCTCTGGTGCTGAGCGTCCTCCTGCTGCCCGCTGGCGCGCAGACCACGAACGAGCCGGCCAAGCTCTATCAGCCCGGGCCACGCACCCGCGACGGCATCGGCAAGTATTACTTCGGACGCGAGATCGCGCATTACATGACCCACCTCGCAGCCCCCTGGCTGGAGCGGCCGGAGCGGGCGGGCGAGGAACGCCCGGACTTGGTGATGAAGGCCCTTGCCCTCAAGCCCGGCAACGTCGTGGCAGATGTGGGCTGCGGCACCGGGTATTACAGTTGGCGC
>CAIPBN010000873.1 GCA_903863315.1 uncultured Verrucomicrobiota bacterium
CCGGTTAGCCCAAGGCTGATGAAAAACAGTCCGAGGCCAGCGACCAAAGGCACGCCCACCACGGCCAGTTGCAGCCACGGGAACCCGCCGGGGATGCCGAGTTGGTCGCGCGGAATGGAGCTGGGTTCCCGCCCAGTGGCGGATTTGACAGCGGCGCGGATGGCCGCGTGCCAGTCCGCCGCAAGCGCGTCCCAGGTGGAGGGAAACGCGAACCAGCCTTCCATCGGCGAGAGCAGCACTTGCCGCCGCGCGCCGCCTTCCTCGTAGGTGACACTCACGAGCGAAAGGCCGACGGGGTTCATCGAACGCGGATATTGGCCGAGGCTCACATCGCGGATGGCGGCAAGCGGAATGACGGTGGTGTGGCCGGCGCGGGTGTGTGTGAGCTGCTGGCTGTCGAGGATTAGCTGCCCGCGGGTTTGATGGGCGAAGAATTGGCCTTGGAAGGTGGCGAGTTCGGCCGGGGTGAGGAGGGTGCTGGTGGTGACTTTGAGGAAGGGCGGGGGCGGTGGAGAGGAGAGAGGATTGAGGATAGAAGATAGAGGGGGTGGCTGGCTCTGCTCCATCCTCTCTGCTCCATCCACTATCTTCTTGGCGCTACCTTCTCGCCCGAAAATCTCCACCTGCGTGCGAAATTCACCGGCGGTTTGGAAACGCAGCTCGGGCTTCTGCTCCAAGGCGCGCAGGACGATTTCGTCGAGGCGCACGTCAATCTGCACTTTGCGCGAGGGTGGTTGGATTTTTTGGGCGGGCAGTTCGCCGGTGAGGAGTTCGTAGAGGACCACGCCGAGGCTGTAGATGTCCGCGCGATGGTCGGTGCTGCGGTGGGCCTTTTGCTCCGGGGCCATGTATTGCGGTGTGCCGGCGACGGAGGCGGCGGAGAGATTGGCTGCAGGCGGTGGTTCGGATGTGCCAGCTCCCTCACCCCGGCCCTCTGCCCCGGTGGTGACGAGGGAGGAGGCTTCGCCACCGGACGCGGAGTTGCCGAGCATCTTGGCGATGCCGAAGTCGGCGATTTTGATGCGGCCCGCTTTGTCGAGAAGGAGGTTTTCGGGCTTGATGTCGCGGTGGATTACGCCGTGCTCGTGCGCGTATTGCAGCGCCTCGCAGACGGGTGGAATGATGGCCAGCGCCTGCTCGGGCGTGAAGCGGCCGGCGCGCATCGCCTGCCGGAGATTCACGCCGTCCATGAACTCCATGAGGAGGAAGTAGAATGGGGGATGGACGATGGGGGATGGCGTCTGGTGCGGAGTTGACGCGCCGAAGTCGTAAATCGTGACGATGTTCGGGTGGTTGAGGCGCGCGAGGGCCTGCGCTTCGCGGGTGAAGCGCTCGGCGAAGCCAGCAACCGTCACGCGTTCGGGCGCGAGTAGCTTCAAAGCGGCGAGTCGGTTCAAGGCCTTCTGCCGCACGCGATAGACCACGCCCATGCCGCCACGGCCGAGGCACTCGATGATTTCAAGCTGCGGGAAATGCGGCGCAAGCTCGGCCGGTTTGAGCGGCGGCTGCGCGGCGACGGCATCCGTGCTGGTCAGCACCGTGTCGGTGGCGAGGTTCAACGCACCGAGGCAGCGCGGGCACAAGCCTTCCGGCGCGCTGGGCGGGAGCGGAGCCGCGCAGCGCGGGCATTTGGCTTCGGACGGATTGCTCATTGCCTGCTGATTAAGACGGGCCATGAAGTTGTTACAGGCATTCTGGCTTTTGCTTGGCCACAAGAAGGCGCAAGGGGCGCTAAAAGAGAATGCCGGGGGAACGCGATACGCTCAACATTGTGCTCTTTGTGGCCTCAGTCTCCGCCCAGCACGCCCACGACGTAGCGCACTTCATCATCCACCTCGTCCGCCTCAGACACTGTGTCGGCCACGGTGGCACGGAACAATTCGCGGTAACGCTTGCGAAGGCGATGCACGGCCACGCGCGCCGCGCCTTCGGTGGTGTTCAACGCCGCGGCCAGCGCGGCATAGGGAATCGCGCCGCGTTCAGCGGTAAGCGCGGACTTGAGCTGATCGAACTCCGCGACGCGCGCGGTGTCCGTGTATTCCGCGCGCAGGCGGGTCATCGCCTGATCGAGCAACGCCATCGCCCATTGGCGTTCGTAGAGGCGGTCGGGTGGCACGCCGGCGGTCAGTTCGGTCGCGTAGCGTTGCTCG
>CAIPBN010000874.1 GCA_903863315.1 uncultured Verrucomicrobiota bacterium
AAGCCTGAACTGCGACCGTGATAGGCCAGCAGGAAATAACACAGCACGCCGGCCACCGCGACCGTGAGCCCCATCCAGAACACCGGCCAGCGCGTGCCGAGGGCGGAGGTGTTGAACGCAAACCACCAGCCGCCGCCGAGATAACCGAGCAGATTCCCGACGCCACCGGTCATCAGTGCCATCAGCGCCTGCGCCCGCGCCCGCCAACCGGGGTCCACCCGCTCATCGAGGTAAATCTGCGCGGTGATGAACACCAGCGTGAACGAGCACCCGTGCAACACCACGCCGCCCAGCACCCCCGCGCGGTTGTCCAGCGCGCACAAGGCGAACCGCACCACGCCAAAGCCCAGCCCCGCGACGATGATCCACTTCAGCCGCCACCGTGCCAGCAGGCCCGCCAGCCCGAACATCACGATGATTTCCGTCACCTGCCCGAGACTCATCCACGCCGTGGTGTGGCCGAGCCCCAGCTCCTTCAAGTGCGGCGGCGTGTAGGGATAAAAAGCCGCCAGCGGGATGTTGAACAACGCCGCCGTGATGAAGACCACGCGATGGTCGTGGTTCTTGAGCAACGTGAGCGCGTCCAGCCCCAGCCGCTGCCGGACCGTCAACGGCCCGCTGACCGGCGGCGGCTCCACCACCGGCAGCAGATAGCTCAGCGCCGCTACCACCGCCCACGTCACGGCGCCGCTGTAGCCCGCCAGCGCCGTGGTGTCCGCGTTCAACGCGCTCACCAGCAGGCAGCCGCCCATCCAGCCGATCGTCGCCATCGCGCGGATCGGGCCGAACTCCCGCTTCGGCTCACGCAACCGTGCGAAGACGATGGTCGAGGCGATGCTCCACGTCGGCGAGGAACAGAGCGCGTGAAGCTGGATCAAGCCGATGACCAGCCACGGGCTCCAGCGCTGTTGAATGCCCGTGCTGGCCAGTGCCATCGCCAGACCGGTCGCCAGCGACAGCCCGCGCAGGACGCGCACCGGCGAGGCGTGGCGATCCGCCATGGCCCCGAAGATCAGCGGCGAGACAAACGCCGCGAGCGCGGACGTGGCGAAGGCGAATGGTTTGACCGCGTGCAGCCCATTGGCGTCCAGCACCGTGCTCAACGGCACAAACCACATGCCCATCGCCGCGCCTTGGATGAGAAACAGCGCGGCGAGCTCGGTATATTCCACCCACGGTCGGGGGCGACGCTCCACTTGCACGGGCGCAGTGTAGCGCCGGGCGGAAATTTGTCGCGCCTACGATGCGTAGCCGCCGACGTAAGGAGGCGGTCCTTCGCCAGCGACCGGACCCGCGTCGAATACTTCTTCCAACTCTACGAGCAACTCACCGCCCCGCTGGCACCGTCCGCCGTGGCCGCCGATCCCAAGCGGCAGTGGAAAGGAATTGGTGCTGCGCCCCCGGCCCAGTAAAATGTAGCCATGAAAGCCAGCTTCATTGCCTATGTGGATGAATCCGGTGACGAAGGATTTGTGTTCAATGCGGACGGCAGCGGCAGCTCGCGTTGGTTTGTCCTGTCGGCGGCGGTCATCCGGCAGAGCAATGACCTGCAAATGGTGCGGTGTCTGGAGGAAGTGCGCGGCGTGCTGCAAAAGCCGCCCAAGACACCGTTGCATTTTGTGGATTTGAAGCATGAGCAGCGGGTCCCCTACATCCGGCGCGTGGGGGCGATGCCCATCCGCACGGTGAGCGTGCTGGTTTACAAGCCGCTGATCAGCGAGCCGGAGAAGTTTCAGAACACCAAGTATCTGCTCTACCGCTATGCCACGCGGTTGCTGGTGGAGCGCGTCTCGTGGCTGTGCCGGGATCACCGCAAGACCGGCGAGGGGGACGGTTACACGGACTTCATCTTCTCCAACCGCAGCAACATGTCCTACGAAGACATCCGCGCCTACCTGCGGCTGCTGCTGAAGCAATCGGAAGCCAACCCGCAGGCGGTGCAAATCGAACGGACGGCGGTTGACCCGGAACGGATTCGTTCCGTGGAGCATTCCAAGCTGGCGGGCTTGCAAGTGGCGGATGCGGTGGCGTCCGGCTTCCATTTCGCGCTGAAGCGGAACCGCTACGGGGAGACCGAAACCGGCTATCTCCCGCACTTGAAGCCGACCCTCTACCGGCACAAGCACGCGGCCCTCGGTTACGGACTGAAGTTTTGGCCGGAAGATTATGCCACCGTGAAATCAAAAGCCCCCGAGGCGGAACACCTCGGAGGCTTATGAAACTGAAGGGTCCCAGGAGCCGAGGATCCCACCCGTGCGGGCTGCCACTCATGACAAGCGGCCTCTAGTATCTCCTGCGCTTACCCGGTGGTTACATTTCGATTAGTCCAAGGTGAAGTCAAGCAATCCAGAGGAACTGCCGCTGCCACGGACATCTCCCTCGACTTGCAAAGTAACAGCACGCTTCCGCTGGCCATCGAGTTTTTCCACTCACCCCACCGATGTCCCACCCCTCATGCGAGGCTGGGGACGTTATGGGAATCCAATTCGACTCCGCCCCGGCCCCGGTCCACTTCGTCCGCCGGGTGCCCGGCCCCGTGCGCCACCTGAACGCGACTGAGCAGTTGGGCGGCGCTTTGCACCTGCATTGGGAACCGCCCGGCGGCATGACGCGCATTGAGGGCTACCGGGTGGAACGCACCCGCGACGGTCACGACTATGAGCATCTCGGCGACACCGTGGCGCGGCAGTTCACCATCACGAACCCCGTGCCGGGCGAGCCGTGGTTTTATCGGGTGACGGCCTTCAACGTGCGGGGCGTTGGAAGAGCGAAGCGGGTGTTCTTCCACCGGCGTGCGCGCCGCCTGCGTCCGCGCGGGCCGATTCTGCGGGCCATGTTGCTCCCCATTCCCGTCATCCCCGGTCGCAGGGTGGGAATATCGGAGCTGGTGCCCGAGCCTTAGGCAGGCAGCCAGACAAGTCTTGCCAGGCCCGCCTTTGAACGACACCGGCTGGACCGGCGACGATCGCATACGGGCCTACCCCAGCGGCGGCGGCTCGGCGGGCTCGGTGTCCGCTGGCACGGCGGGGGCGTGGCGGGCGGCCCAGATCGAGGCCGCCATCGAGACGAGGATGAGCGTCACGACCACCGCCTTGGAAAATCTGCTCGTGCATCTCAATGACACCAGCCGCTGCGCAGGCAACGTGCGCGTGATGGCACACAGCATGGGCAATGTGGTGACCGGTGAGGCCCTGAGGCGGCTAGGAACCAACTGCATCCCTGGCACTGACCAGAAATTTGTGAAAACCTACATCGCTATGCAAGGGGCCATCCCGGCGCACTGTTATGACCGGGACAGCCACTTCGCCCCGTTCCCTTGGAACCGGGATGACGGCACGTGGAATCCTTACAGCTACTATTGGTCTGCAAGTAGCCGGAATTACATGGCCGACCTTCAGGGCGCAGGAGCGAATTGGAATTATTGCAACGCACTAGACTATGCTTTGGACAAGTGGATCTTTGACCAGCAGCTCAAGCCCGACGGCACCCTATCCTATTTTTGGTCCACGAGCCGGTTCCCCGCATCGGGTTTCTATCGGGTTCAAAACGGCTGGGCGTATGACCTGAATTTTCCGAATGACGCACACGAGATTTTTGCCTTCGGAGCGGAACCTCGGAGCTTTGCGCTAGGGGCTTCGACGCGTGTAGCTGGGTTCTTCTCTGGTCAGGAACTCAATCTTGAAACAACCTTTGAATTCGGGCGCACACACAACTTCCACAGCAAACAGTTCCGCTCCACGATTGCGCTACAGTGGGAATTTTGGAAACAAGTCCGCTTAAACTTCAAACTGAACCAATAGCCATGAGGAATCCCGTCAAAGTTTTTATCGGTGTGGTCTTCGTCTTGATCGTGTTCCTTCTCTGCCTTCCACCGCAGACACAGCAGGTGCTGCCTAGGCCGCAGACATCGCCACCGCCTCGCGATACTCACCAGTCTGCCACGACGCGCACGGCACCGGAAGAGCGCGCCGCCATGCTCAACGTGCAAGTCGAAACCCCGCTCCAAGCGGCGATGTTGTGGAGGGACGCATTTCCGGAGCAGGCGATTCGTTTTGCAGCACTGGTGGATTCAAAGAATGTTCCCATTTTTTTCTACGGCTTATGTCTGGATCAGGATGGAAACCCGTTGGAAGGAGTGCGACTTAAGTTGGGTGTGCGCCAGTGGCGCGGAGTGAGCCGCTTGGATTTGCAAGGCGTTGAACTCGCATTCGAACGAATCAGTGATAAAGGCGGACGCTTTGAACTTACCGGTGTCAACGGGGATGTGGCGGGTGTCGACGATGCACAGAAAGAAGGCTACACATGGATGAAGAAAGGCTCGGGTTCTGTCGATTTCTGGGGGAGGAGAACTTTTGTCCCGACTTTGGACAGACCGTTCATTCTGCACTTCTGGAAGAAGCGAGGCGCGGAACCGCTGTATGTGGCGCAGCCGTTCAATTTTCAGCCCATCGCTTGCAATGGCGTGGCCGTCAGTTACGATCTAGTGACGGGTGCGAAGATAGGCGAAACACAGAACCCAAGCATCCGTTTTTCGCTGGTTCGAAATCCCGAAATTCTGCCGCAACAAAACAAGCCAAAATTTGACTGGCAGTTTACGGTGGAGGTGCCAGGGGGAATGGTTCAGAGAACCATGACGAACATGGCCTTCTTGGCCCCCAGAGACGGCTATGGAACCGATGCCCATTTCGGCTTCAAGTCGGACGACCCGGAGTGGGCGAGTGACAAGAGGGCAGTTTTCTTCTACAAGACCGCCCGAGGGCATTATGGGCGGTTAGACCTTCGGGTTACTGCGGCTCTATCTGGACCCAACGCCAGCTTTGAATGGACCTCGTATCTCAACCCCTCCGGTTCGCCCGTGCTGGAATACGACCCGGCCAAGCGGCTCAAACCTCCGGCACACTCGCCTACGTCGGACCTCCAAGCCCCTGCGCCAGCTAGCGTCCCGCCAGGCACCGTGCCCTCCGCAGCACCTCCGCCAGCGGCCAACCGGTCCGCACCTTTCCTTGCCCAGCCGCCGACCGGCTTCCAAGTCCTCACCAACCGTGGGCCAGCGCTCCCGCCGGGTGTCCCACCGCGTCCACCGCAGTGAGCGGGCTTGCCCCGGCGGCCAGTTGTTCCCAAGGTTGCCCCATGAAGCCTTGGCTTGGCTGGCTGCCGTGCGCGGGTTTGCTGGCCGTCTCATCCGTCAGTTCGATTCAAGCCGCAATGCTCTGGAGCAACACTTACCCTGAGCAGGCGGTCCGCTACGCGGCGGTATTGGGCTCAGTCAACGCCCCAATTCACTTCTTTGGCCTCTGCGTGGATCAAGATGGCAAGCCCCTGGCTGACGTATCCATCAAGATGGGCGTGCGCTACTGGAAGGGCATCAGTCCCATCGACCTGCGTGCAGAGGGGCGCAAGTTTGAGCGCACCAGTGATGGGTCCGGCCGCTTTGAACTGAGCGGCACAACGGGCGATGTGGCTGGCGTGGACGAGGCTTTCAAGGCTGGCTATCTCTGGATCCGTTCTGGATCCGTCTCTATCGACTTCAGCGTTCGCCAGAATCGCATACCCAATCCGGCAAATCCAGTGGTGCTGCAATTTTGGAAGAAGCAAGGCGCGGAGCCTCTGTATGTAACGCAGCCGTTCAACTTTCAACCTGTCGCTTGCAATGGCATGCCCGTCAACTACGACCTTGTGACCGGGGCGAAGACGACCCAAACGCAAAACCCCACGATCCAATTTTCGATGGTCAGGAATCCCGAGACGCTGCCGCAGCAGAAGAAGGACAAGTTTGACTGGCAATTCTCCGTGACGCTGCCTGGCGGAGGCGTCCAATTGGCCGCCACCAATATGCCCTTCTACGCACCTGCGAACGGCTACGAGCCGCGCGTGACCATCGGCTTTGGGCCGGATGCGGCGGACTGGCAACCGCAAGCCAAACCCACGCTCTACTTCCGCACCGCCGATGGACATTACGGACGGATGACGATCTGGATATTGGCTGATCGCTCTGGCCCCAACGCCAGTTTTGAATGGACCTCGTATCTCAACCCCTCCGGTTCGCCGGTGCTGGAGTATGACCCGACCAAGCGGCTCAAACCTCCGGCGCGCTCGCCCGCGCCGGGCTTCCAAGCCCCTGCTCCTGCCAGCATCCCGCCGAGCACCTTACCCTCCGCAGCCTTGCCGCCAGCGTCCAACCGGCCCGCGCCCGGCTTCCAAGCGCTGACCAATCGCGCCACCCCCTTCGCCCCACCTGTCCTGCCGCGCCGGTAGGTGGCGGCCAAATGAGTTTTGCCAGGCCCGCCTTTGAACGACACCGGGTGGACCGGCGACGATCGCATACGGGCCTACCCCAAGGGCGGCGGCTCGGCGGGCTCGGTGTCCACTGGCACGGCGGGGGCGTGGCGGGCGGCCCAGATCGAGGCCGCCATGGAGACGAGGATGAGCGTCACGACCACCGCCAGCGACACCCCGGTGCGGATCTCGATGTCCCAGATCCCCAGCAGCATCTTCACCCCGATGAAGGCCAGCACGATCGCCAGCCCCACCTTCAGGTAGCGGAAGTAACCAATCGCCCCGGCCAGCAGGAAGTAGAGCGACCGCAGCCCCAGGATGGCGAACACGTTCGAGGTGAAGACGATGAAGGTGTTCTGCGTGACGGCAAAGATGGCCGGAATGGAATCCACCGCGAAGATGAGGTCGGTCGTCTCCACCATCACCAGCACCAGCGCCAGCGGGGTCAGCGCGCGGCGGCCGTTGAGCTGCGTCACGAAGCGCTGGCCGTCGAAATCATGGCTGACGGGGAAGAACCGCTTGGCGAGCCGGATGAAGAGGTTCTTCTCCGGATGCACGCCGTCATCGTCCACGAACAGCATCTTGATGCCGGTGAACACGAGGAAGCCGCCCATCACGTAGAGGGTCCAGTGGAACTGCCGGATGAGGGCCGCCCCCAGGCCGATCATCGCGCCGCGCATGAACAGCGCGCCGAGGATGCCCCAGAACAGCACCCGGTGCTGCTGCTCCTTGGGGACGCGGAAGTAGGCCAGGATGAGCGCGATGACAAAGACGTTGTCCATCGAGAGGCTCAGCTCGATGAGGTAGCCGGTGACGAACTCGATGGCCTCGCCCTTGGGCCGGGTGGCCTTGATCAGGCCGGCAAAGGCCATCGCCAGGGAGAACCACAGGAAGCTCCAGCCCATCGCCTCGCGAAAGCGGACGACGCGGGCCTCCCGATGGAAGACGCCGAGATCCAAGGCGAGGAAGAAGATCACGCAGGCGATGAACCCCGCCCAATGCCACGGTGTGATTTCGACAGGACTGAGCATATTAATTTCTACAGTGTTTCCCTGCGTGGGGGCAGACACCTACCAGACGGGGACCAGCCCAGCAAGTTCACCCAAATAGCGGTGGGGCCTGTTTTGCCATTCTATGGGCAGGCGGTGCGTGCGGAGCCGCCAAGCCTTCTTGCCAGCGCGGGGCGGCAAGAAAATGACACTTGATCCCAACTTGATGTGATTTCAAACTCCCTTCACCCCGTCATACGACACGTCACGAAACCAAACTATGATTCGCTTCCACTGCTCCAAGTGTGCCCTCAAGCTGACGGTCGAGCCTGAGTTCGCCGGCAACAACGTCAACTGCCCCGGCTGCGGTGCTTCCATCACGGTGCCGGCGGCATCGGCTGGTTCAGAGGTTTCCGCCGGTCCGGCCCGGCAGGCCTGGAAGGAAAAAGATCCGGCGAATCCCAACACTTGGATCTCGCTGGGGATTGGCACGGGCCTGTGCCTCCTGATGTATCTCTTCGCGCTGCCGTTCAAAAAGTCCTATTACTACGAGATCCTCGCGGAGCGTGGCATCGTGAACTACGCCGAGACGTTCCTGTTCACCTGGGGTGTGGCTTACCTCGTCATGAAGTTCCTGCTGTTCCAGCATCAGAAGCGCGCGCTGGCCTTGGATGTGTTGCCGATGGAGGTGGGCCGCGAGATCACCAAGGACAGCCTGGCGTCGTTCATCGCCCATGTTTACGCGCTGCCGGTGAAGCTGCGCGACAGTCTCATGGTGAACCGCATCCGCAAGGCGCTCGAACTCTTCGAGGTCCGGCAGGTCAACTCCGAGGTGGCCACGATGATGGCCAACCAGTCGAACATCGACGGCGCACGCATCGGCGGCAGCTACACGCTGGTCAAGATTTTCATCTGGGCCATTCCGATTCTGGGCTTCATCGGCACGGTGCAAGGTCTCTCGATCGCCATCGGCAACTTCAAAGGCGTCATGACCAATTCCAAGGACGCCGAAGCGATGATGACGGCGATGGGCGGCGTCACCGGCGGTCTCTCCACGGCCTTCGACACCACGCTGCTGGCGCTCATCTACGCCATCTTGTTGTCGTTGCCCATGTCCTCCTTGCAGAAGATCGAGGAGGACAACCTCAACCACATTGACGCCTACTGTAACGAAATCCTTCTCCCGCGCCTCAACGACGGTTCCAACGCCGCCGGTGGCGACATGGGCGCGCTCGCTGAAGTGCTTTCCGCTTCCATCACGCGGGCGCACACGCAGTTTCTGACCGGCTTGGACGCGGCTTCAAAAATGGTGAGGGAACAAGCCGAGGGCCTTGACCGACGAGCCAACGACAATCAGAAACTGGTGCAGGAGAACTTTACCAAGGCCATCTCGGGCTTCAACGAGACGGCAAACAAGACGTTGACCGAGC